>NZ_DAXETW010000135.1:0-4439 GCF_051155795.1 Longibacter sp. | reverse complement strand
CCGACATGGAGCTTCGTCATCTACGCTACTTTGCAGCGCTCGCGCGGGAACTGCATTTCAGGCGAGCGGCCGAGTCCGTGTTCGTCGCGCAGTCCACCCTGAGCCAGCAGATCCGGGCGCTCGAGGACGAGCTGGGGGTGCAGCTGGTCGAGCGGTCCCGCCAGCACGTCGAGTTGACGGAGGCGGGGAGGACGTTCCGCCCGTACGCGGACGAGGTCTTGCGCAAGGCGAGAAAGGCAGAGTCGATGGCGAGGGCGGCCCGCGACGGGCGCGCGGGACTCCTCCGTATCACGTACGAGGCGACAGCCATGAGAAGTGGATTGCCAGAGGTGATCCAGACGCTTCGCGATGCGGTGCCGAATGTGCAGCTGGACTTGATGGAACTCGACACGCACGCGCAGACGCGCTCCCTTCGGGACGAGCAGTCGGATGTGGGCTTCCTGTTTCTCCCGATCGACGAACGGCAGCTCCGGGTTCGCTCACTGCACACGGCGCCGATGATTGCCGTTTTCCCGGAGAACCATCGTCTGGCGGGACAGGAGACCGTGGCCCTGCGAGAGATGGAGGCCGAGCCGCACGTCATGTGGGCCCGGGACGTCGCACCCCGCATCTTTGACGCCTACGTTCGAGCGTGCCACGACGTCGGGTTCGCGCCGCGCATCGTGCAGGAGATCCGAGGCGGGGAGAGCTTCCTCGGCCTGGTGGAAGCCGGGCTCGGCGTCTCGATCGCCCATCACTCCAACATCCAGATCCGGCGCCCGGGCGTTCGATACGCCGTGATCACCGAGCCGGAGGTTCCCTTGAATCTCGGCGTTGCCTATCGCCAGCAGGAGGACTCGCAGGTCGTTGGGCGACTGCTGGAGATACTCGAACAGACGGAGGCGTTCGAATGAGGCAGCGTGATCGTGGACTGGGTGCGGGTTGTCGGTCGTGCGTTGTTGATTGGATGGTCCTCCGAACGTCGGATTCAGGTGGAGCGTTCAATCATAATCCAATCCACAACCCACAATCGATCATCGCTTCCTACCCTTTTGCCGGCGTCACCCGTTCAGCTTCGACCGCAGACGTCGGTGCGGATGCCGGTGCGCGCTGCTCGAGCAGTTCAGGCTTGGGCGGGTCGTAGGACATCTCGATGTTGCGCGTCGATAGAATGGTGACGAGCGGGATCACGAAAAAGACGACCCCGATATATCCAACCGCGTAAGCCCGGTTGGTGATCGCCCAGTCGCCGAGTTTTTCTGCGAGGCGGATCGGGATCCGGCGGAGGCGCTCGATCGGGAGGAAGATCGCGATGCCGTACAGGTTGAAGAAAAGGTGCGCGAGGGCCACCTTCACGGCGGCGATGCCCTGTAAGGCTTCCGCGGTCCCCGGCGCACCGGAAGAGGACAATACGAGGGCTGCCAGGATGGCCGTCATCGTCGTTCCGATGTTGGCGCCCAGGACGAACGGGTAGATCTGCGTCACCGTGAGAATGCCGGCGCCGACGAGGGGCACCGTCAGCGAGGTGGTGATCGACGAGCTCTGCACCAGGAAGGTGAGCGCCACGCCCAGAAGCATCGACACGACGGGATGCCCGAAGATGTACTCGTTCAGGACGCGCTCCGATTGTCCGAGGACGAGGCGTTTCAGGAGCGAGACCAGGAATTTGAGGGATAGAAAGAGCAGGCCGAGACCGGCGAACATTACGATTACACCGCTTTGGCCGGATGCGGCGATGACGAGCCCGGCGATCGGCTCCGTGACTTGCTTGACCGGGCTCAGCAGCTGCGTGCCCCCAATATTGGCCAGCGACTCCGTGAAGTAGGCGGCGGGCCGGGAGACGACCTGAAACATCAACTCCAGAGGGAAGAGAACGGCCACAGCCAGGAAGTTAAAGAAATCCTGCACAGTGGCTCCGGCCATGGCGCGGCGGAACTCTTCCTTCCGTGTTACCGATCCCAGCGAGACGATCGTATTCGTCACGCTCGTCCCGATGTTGGCGCCCATGACGATCGGGATGGCGCCGGCAATGTCCAGCACGCCCGCCGCGACGAGCGATACGGTGAGCGTCGTCGTGGTGGAGGAGGACTGAACGAGGGACGTCGCCAGGATACCGATGAAGAGCCCGACGAACGGGTTCGACGTCATCTTCAGCAGCGTCTCAGCGAGGCCGCCGCCCATGAGTTTGAACGATTCGCCCATCAGCTCGAGGCTGGTGAAGAACATCACCAGGACGAGCACCAGGAGGAGGAAGCGAATCGCCTGACTATCGGGCGTGAGCGTTTGCTTGCTCGTTGGGGAGGTGGACATGAGGGCGGGGAAAGCCGGCAGAGGATGAAGTCGGGATAGGGAGGCGGTCCGCGGTTATGCGCCGTTGAGTTGGTCGAGGGCGTCCTGCATCAAGCGAGCGAGGCCGGGTTCATCGACGGTCGTCCGTGCCTCGGAGGCGTCAAGCCACCGTCGTTCTCGTTCGTGATCTTCCTGCCACGCCTCGTGGATCTGATCGACGTGGAGCAGCCACATGCGAATGGTGGTGTCCGTTTCGCCGTGCTCGTAGGTGCCGAGGTCGGGGCGTACCAGTTCTCCCTCCACGCCGGCCTCTTCCAGAGCTTCCAGTTCGGCAGACCCGGCCTGGCCGTACTCGACCTCGATGTTGCCCTTGGGGCAAATCCAGCGTCCACTGGTCTTGGTCGTGATGATGAGAAACTCGACGCGATCCGCCACACGGCGAAAGGGGATGGCGCCTACCTGTTCAGTCGGCATTAGAAGCGATCTACGTTCAGGAGAAAAACAGCGGGGCGAAGCACCGGCGTTACTCGGCGCCGTCGGTTAGCAGTACGAGGTGTTCGACGTCAATTTCCGGCTGACGGAGGAATGCGGTCTCGATTTCGCCGCAGATTTCCACGCGCAGGCCAGGTCGAATATCGCGTCCGAGAAGCACACCTTCGTCGATTTCAATGCGAATCTGCCCGGTCTCGTCCGAAAAGGCGTATTTCTCGGTGCTTACCTGCTCGAGGATCTGACCGCGAATGCGCACATCCTGGTCGTCTTCCGGGTCGTCGAGAATCTGGGCAACGGTCGTGAGGTCGCCGTTCGAGGCGGTGGGCTGCGCAGCGGTCAGCGTCGGAAGCGTCAGCGTGAGGGCTGCGAAAAGCAAAAGCGCCGTGCAGCTGCGATGGAGGGAGCGATACATAACCGTGGCGATGAACATGGCCGGGGAGGGGGGACAGACAGGGCATGCCGTCGATGCATGTCCCTGTACGAGCCGATCCTTACCAGTCGCTTACCGCTTGCTTACAAATCTGTAAGGCGAGGGGATGTGTGAAAGTGTGAATGTGTGAAGGTTTGAACGTCAGAAGAGGAGTCTGCACGAAAGCCCTTCCCCAATTCGCCCTTCGAAATTCGCAATTCGAAATTCCCCATTCCCCATTCGCCATTCTCCCTTCTCCTCATTCCTCTGCCGGTAGGTAAACGCGAAACGTCGAGCCTTTGCCCGGGGTGCTGTCGACGGTGACGCGGCCGTTGTGTGCGTGAGCGATGGCACGGACGAGGCTGAGTCCCAGTCCGAGGCCTTTCTCCGAGCGGCTTCGGTCGCCGCGATACAGCCGGTCCCAGATCCGCGGCAGGTCCTTCTCCGGGATGCCGGTCCCCGTGTCGCGGATGGTAATGCACGCCGCCGCGTCGGCTTGATCGGGAAACGACGTTTGCTCTGCCGTCACTGATACGGAACCGCCTGCCGGTGTGTACTTGACGGCGTTATCGAAGAGGTTGGCGAAGACCTGCCGCATCCGTCCCGGGTCGACCACCACGGACAGGTCGGCCGGGACGTCGACGGTCAGCGAGACGTCCTTCTCCTCCGCGACCATTCCGTAGGCATCCGCAACGTCCCGCAAGAGGTCCTGCACCCGCACGGTTGATTTGGAGAGCGAAAGCGTGTCCGCCTCCGCTTCTGCGACATCCATGATCCCGTCGAGCATGTCGAGTACGACATCCGACGTATCGACGAGCTCGGCGAGGGCATCACGAAGGGCCTCCGCGTCATCGTCCTTCTGCAGGGCGAGTTCGGCACGGGCGCGCAGCCGCGTCATCGGCGTGCGGAGGGCATGCGCGACGTTGTCAACCGTCTCCCGCATGCCGCCGACGAGTTGCTCGATGCGGTCCAGCATCCGGTTGAACAGGTGGACGAGCGTGGCAAATTCGCCGGCCGCTTCATCGGCCGGGGCCCGCGTCTGGACATCCCCCGTCTCGATCACGGTATGGAAGGTCTGGACGAGGCGGCGGACGGGACGGAGGGCCCGGTAGGCGAGGAACGTACCGCCCAGCAGGGCGATCAGGATGACGGGCAACAGGATCGCGAGAAATGCGGACTGCATCGATCGGAGCACATCCGCGCGCACATCGGCGTCGATGCCGACCTGCAGGACGCGTGTCGGGGATGCCCGCAGCGCCAGAGCCGCGAG
>NZ_DAXETW010000134.1:0-31652 GCF_051155795.1 Longibacter sp. | reverse complement strand
CCCCATTCCCTCAATCAATCAGACGTCGGAGGCCGCGGGGGAGGAGTTCTTTCAGGGCGTTCTGCAGAGCGCTGGTATCGACGGTGAAGGAGGGGTCGCTAATGGTTCCGCCGATGGCGATGCCAACGGGGACGGCGTCGTCTTTCCCGCGGAGGCGGTCGAGGATCCCGCCGGTCTGGCCGGAGAGCTTCGAGCCGCGGAGCATGGAGAGCGGCATCTCAGCGGTCAGGTCCACGTCGACCGCACCGCCGAGGCCGAATGCGCCGGAGAGCGACGATTGCACCTGTGCGTTTCGCATGGACCATTCCCCGATGCGAAGCTCGCCATTTTCGATCGTGAACGGTCCGCCAAAGCGCTCAAACCGGGAGAACGACGGTTTGCTGACCCCGAGCCGCTCGACCAGCTTCTTCGGGAGGGAGAAGTCGGCGTCGAAGCCTCCGTCGGCAACGAGCGATCGGCCGCCGGCGCTGAGCGCTTGGGCGACAGGTAGAAAGCCGTCGGTGAGCGGCGAGGAGCCGTCGATAGCGAAGTCCATGGTTCCGCTCACGAAGCTCCCCAGCGTGGTCCAGTCGCGCAGGAAGGCGTCGGCCCGCGCACCGGTCAACTCGAAATTGTACGAGAGCTCGGACGGAGTGTCGGGCATCGGCAGGCGTTCCACATGTCGCGGGGCGATGGGCGCTCCGGTCGCGGCCATAAGAACGGAGGCGTTGCGGTCCCGCACGTAGGCGGAGGCCGCGGCTGCGCTCTGGTCGAGCACGATGGATCCGGCGAGCGTTCCGCCGTACGTGTTGGCCGACAGGTTCGGCACCGCGAGCCGCCGGTTCCGGAGGTTGACGTCGAACGCAAGGTCGTCGAATCGCTGCGGTTCGTTGAGAAGCGTGCCGATGCTCACGTTGCCGTCGACCCGGAAGGCCGGCAGTTCGACATCGCCGTAGACCTCTTGCGCCACATCCTCTGCGGGGCGACCGTTGACCCGGGTGCCGGCGAGCTGAGCGGTGAACAGGTCAGCATACGTCGGTGCCGATGCGTCCTCTTCCGGCATGAGTTCGACCAGGTCGATCGTATCGGCGGAGAAGTCGAAGGAGACCTGGAGGGCGGGGTTCGTCTCGGCCAGGGCTTCGGGGAGGGGAAGCAGGCGCCGTGCGGTGAAGGCGAGCTCCATCGTGGCCTCGCCTGTTTGGAGGGCGAAGCGATCGGCTTGAAGACCCGTGCCGGTGAACTGGACGGTCGCGTCGTCGATCTCCAGCGGCTCGCGGAGGGATTCATTCGGCAGCACGACATCGGCCATGCGGATCGGGCCGCGGACGCGAATGTTGTCGGTGTTGGTCGCGGGGCCCACGAAGCGCAGATCGTAGTCGACCGTGCCGGCGATGTCGACCGTCGCGCCGCCGTCCTCGGTCGCCAGCGACGAAAGCTCGGCGAGGTCTGCCGCCCCGGCCAGCTGTCCGTCGAGCTGAGGCGCCTCAGCCAGCGGCTCCCGGACCGTTAGTCGGCCCGAGAGCGGCTTGCCGAGCAGCCGGCCCTCGATCGCGTTTACGGCGATCGAATCGAGGGAGACCGACAGGTCGGCGCCGAGATCGGCGAGCATGGTCGTCCCGTCGACGTCGACGCCGATGCCGGAGAGCGCCCCCTCCCCGGAAAGCGTCAGGCCGTCGGTGCTGCCGGTGCTGTCTGGGAGCGGGCCTTTCATCACGACCGACAGGTTCATCGTACCACGCGGGGCGAGCCCTTCCCCGACGCCGCCCGGCACGATTGCGGCCAGCTGTGCCAGATCCGCGTCGGTGGTTTCGATCGATAGGTCGACGCTTGGCCGGTCCGAATTCAGGTTGGAGATGGAGCCCGAGGTCGTCAGCCCGACGGGCGGCGTCGATACCTCGAACCGGCGAAGATCAATGCGTCCGGCGGACAGGTTGGCGAGCAGGTTGTAGTCGATCGCCGCGTTCTGCAGCGAGGTCGTGTCGGCGTCCGGGGCCGACAGGTAGGCCAGGGTGATCCCCTCGATCCGGCCGTTGCTGTCGATGGCATCGGTCGCGTCTCCCGGGACGGCTCGCACCTGGCCGTCGAAGCCGACCTCGGCCCACTGCCCGGTGCTCCGGTCGTCGTACAGCATGCGGGCTTCTCGGAGTCGGAGGTCCGATACGGCAATCGGCAGCGCCTCGCCGGTGGTATCTGCCGGGGCGTCGTCTGTTGCGGCAAACGAGTCGAAATTCGTGGTGCCGTCCTCCGCGACCTGATAGCGCACAACGGGACGGATCAGCTCGATGGTGGTCGGCTCGATGGTGCCGGTGAACAGCGGCCAGAGCGCAAGGTCGATATTGAGCGCGTCGCCTTCGATCGCGTGATTGTCCGAGAACGCTGCGCTCGCCTGAAAGGACGAATCGTTGGCGACGGTGTAGTCGGTGATGCGAATCGCTGGAAACGGCAGGACGCGAAGTCCAATGGAGCCGACCGTGACGTCCCGCTGAACGGCCTGCTCAACCTGCGGGACCACGATCCGTTTGAGCCGCTCCGGGGGAAAGACCCACGGCAGCACGACCGTCGCCAGCAGCACCAGGCCGATGAGGCCACCGAGCCCGTACAGCATCCAGCGGAGGGGACCGGAACCGGTTGAGGACGACGGGTCAGCGTCGCGAGCATCCGGTGAGGACGATGCATCATCAGCCATGGTCAGCGGGATGTAAGTAAGGTAAGAAAGAAGGTCGTCGGCGCAGCCGAATCAAGCGATTGTATCGAAGGAACCGCAGGGAAGATTCCGGCTGGATCGGGTCGCGGGCGGTCGACGGGGGGCCGCAAACTGTAAAAGTGTCGTGGTCTGCGCGAACATGAGGTCGATCTCGCGGTCAGAACTATGCCGCGGGACCTATCCCCCGACGACAGCGATTTGTTGAAGTGATCGAGCGCAATTGCGCCTTCTCATGTCCACGGTTTACGTTACACGGAAAGTCCATTTTAATGCCGCGCACCGGCTTCATAATCCGGAGAAGTCCGATGAATGGAATCGGGAAATGTTCGGTCCGTGCAATCACCCCAACTGGCACGGTCACAATTACGAGCTGAAGGTGACGGTGGCGGGCGAGCCCGACCCGGAAACCGGCTACGTGATTGATCTCGGAAACCTGAAAGCGCTTCTAAACGAGGAGGTCGTCGACAAGGTCGATCACAAAAACCTGAACCTGGACGTCGACTTTCTTGATGGTGTCATTCCTTCGACGGAGAACTTTGCCATCGCGATCTGGAACCAGCTTGAAGGCAAACTGCCGTCGGGTCGCCTGCACTGTGTTCGCCTGTACGAGACGGAACGAAACTACGTCGAATATTACGGAGACGGATCGGAGCGAAAGTAGCGTATGACCGCACGTTGTCTCCAGGCTGCCCTCTTTACCCCCTGCTGTTATGTCTGAGAAAAAGATCCTATCGAACGAGCTTCGTATGAACGGCACTCCGCACGGTGGTCCGCCGCGTCTGTACGAGCGCCGCGACCTGTACGACGAACAGGCGACCACATCCATTGCTGGCAATGTCGAGGAGGTGCTGTCCCAACTTGGCGAAGATCCGGATCGGGAGGGACTGAAAAAGACGCCCGAGCGCGTGGCTAAGGCGTACCAGTTCCTGACCCACGGCTACTCGCAAGACGCTCGCGCCATCCTGGAGGGCGCCCTGTTTGAGGAGGCGTACGACGAGATGATCCTGGTGAAGGACATCGAGCTCTACTCGCTGTGCGAGCATCACATGCTTCCATTTTACGGAAAGGCGCATGTTGCCTACATTCCCGACGGTCGGATCGTCGGGCTGAGCAAGATCCCGCGGACCGTTGAAGTCTTCGCCCGTCGCCTGCAGGTGCAGGAACGGCTGACCATGCAGATCCGTGACGCCATCGATGATGTGCTGCAACCGCTCGGAACGGCCGTTGTGATCGAAGCGCGTCACCTCTGCATGATGATGCGAGGCGCCGAGAAGCAGAACTCGATGACGACGACCAGTTCGATGAGCGGCGAGTTCGAAGAGCACCGCACCCGCGCCGAGTTCATGCGCCTCATCCGCGCAACAGACTGAGTTCGGGGATGGTGAATGTCGAACGGTGAATTGAGAATTGTGAATGGGAAGGGAGAACGTCCCACGGCACGTCACACTGCCCCCGGCAATCCCTTTTCCCGTCCGCTGCCTCCGGCCCGCACAGCCCCAGCACTCGTCACTCGTCACTCACCACTCAGTACTCCACACTCGGTACTCCACACTCGGTACCCGGTACTCACCCTGTTAATCTCACCCTTTCACGAATAGCATTGTCCTCCATCCATGGTCGTTGTTGTAACCGGAGCGAGTCAGGGAATTGGTAAAGCCGTTGCAGAGCGCTTCGCCGGAGAGGGCGCGCGCATCGCGTTGTGGTCTCGCACGGAGTCCAAGCTGGAGGCGGTCGCCGAGCGGTGCCGCGAGCAGGGAGCGGAAGCGATGGTGTGCCCGTGTGATGTGACAGACGACGAAGACGTGCAGAACGCCGCGGACGCGGTGCTATCGGAATGGGGAGCACCGGATGTGCTGGTGAACAACGCAGGCGCATTCACCCCGGCCCCGATCGACGAGACCTCCGCCGATGCCTTCCGGTCGCAGGTCGACGTCAACCTGAACGCGCCGTACGTCGTGACGAAGCAGTTCCTGTCACCGATGCGCCAGGCGGGGAACGGGCATCTGTTTTTCATGGGCTCGATCGCGTCGATCACGGCGTATCCGGGAAGCGCTGCCTACTGCGCAGCCAAGCACGGACTACTGGGACTCGCGCGTGTCGTCCGGGAGGAGACGAAGCAAGACGGCCTGCGCGTCACGACGGTGATGCCGGGAGCCACACGAACGCCGAGCTGGGACGGCACCGAGCTGCCGGACGAGCGGTTCATGGCGCCCGAGGATGTCGCCGAGGCTGTGTACGACGCATTTCATCTCTCGCCGCGGACCGTGGTCGAAGAGATTCTGCTCCGCCCGCAACAAGGGGACGTGTAGGAACGCGAAGGTCGAAAGGCGAAGTGCGACGTGATCATTCACCCTGAATTTCGCCCTTCGACCTTGGAATTTCGCCTTCAAATGTGCGGGGCCGCACGGCGGGTGTGCGTGATCGCGCAGTGGTGCCGGCGGAAGCGGGCTGCACGCTCGCTGCGGGGGGATGTGCCGGGTGGCACATACGTTGTTTACTGAACGGGTGCCCCGCGGCGCAAAATCCGAACGGCGGCATGCCGCCGTCGGGATCGGTTGCGACGATCGACGGACCGGGTGCGTGACCGTCCGCTACTCTGGCCAATCCCCTGCCGATGATGTTGAACCAGATCACGTCCGCCTTCCGCATTCTGCGCCGCCGCTGGGGATTCACGCTGCTCAACGGGGCCGGGCTTGCCATCGGCATGGCGTCCTGCCTGCTGATCGGCCTGTACGTACAGCATGAGCTAAGCTTCGACACACACCACCCGAATGCTGAGCGAACGTACCGGGTCGTTCAGGCGAATACCGAGACCGGTCGTGGGACGAGTTTCTTCGGCGACGCCGCCCTGCCGGCGCTTGAGTCGGCACCGGGCGTCCAGACCATCGCCCGGGTCTTCCCGAGCGGCCGGGATGTTACGGTTCCCGGCGCCGACGACGGCCCCGAGAATGTATTTAACGAGCGGGATTTCTACTTCGCTGATCCGACCGTCTTCGACGTCTTTGCGTGGGACGTAGCGCAGGGTGACGCCCAACGTGCCCTCGACGGTCCGAATGGAGCCGTGGTCACGATCGACGCCGCGGAGCAGTACTTCGGCGATCAGAATCCCATTGGCCAGCAGCTTCGCATCTCTCAGAACGGCCGCACGATTGAACTGACCGTGTCGGCCGTCATGGCGGAGCCGAATCCCGCCAGTCATCTCTCACCGCGCATCCTGGCGCCCTTCGACGCCCATGCGGCGCTCTGGGGCTACGAACCCGGCACGACCTTCTCGAGCTACTGGTATCCGTCGAATTACCTCTACACGGTCCTCTCGCCGAACGCGGATGTCGAAGCGACCGAAAGCGCCATCCGAACAGCCGTGGACAACGGCCGGGATGACGCCTCTGCAGCGACCTATGATGCACAGCTGCAACGCATCACGGACATTCATCTTTACTCGGATCTCAACAGGGATGCACCGGGAGGCAGTCCGGATCGCGTCTACCTTTTCATCGTGATCGCGGCGTTCATCCTCGGAATCGCGTGCGTCAACTTCATCAACCTGGCGACGGCGCAGGGGACCGAGCGGACCCGCGAGGTCGGGGTCCGAATGAGCATCGGCGCGGGGCGCGGACAGCTCGTCCGCCAGCTTCTGACCGAGTCGCTGATCGTGAGCCTGCTCGCGGGCGTCGTGGCGGTTATCCTCACCATCGGTCTCTTTCCCGCATTCCAGACGCTGATCGGGACGGAGATGCAGCCGGACGTCTACACCAACCCATGGCTCTGGGTGGGTGTGGCTGTGGTCGTGGTCTTCACCGGGATCGGCGCCGGAAGCTATCCGGCGGCGATTCTGACGCGCCTGGATCCGTCCGACGTGCTGAGCCGACGGGCACGCGGCCTCGGTCGGGGCGCCGGGCTGCGGAAGAGCCTCGTCGTCCTGCAGTTCGCGATCTCCGCCGCTCTCATCGTCGCGACGACGATCGCCTTTCAGCAACTCCAGTACGTCGAAAGCGCGGACCTCGGGTTCGACGACGAAGCCCTGATCAGCGTCGCCTCACGGGGCAGGTACGCCACCGTTAAGCGCGAGATGGAAAGTCGCGCCGACATCCAGCGGGTCGTCGGCACCATGGATACGCCTGGCACCGGCGTCGGACGGGCCTTGCAGACGGTATTCAACGGGGAGCCGCTTCCGGACGATGCGCCAAGCTACGCGACGACGTACGCCGACTTCGGCTACTTTGAGATGCTGGACCTCGATATCGTTGCGGGCCGGCCTTTTTCGGCGGACTATCCCGGCGACCTCGGGCGAGTGCTGCCGCCGACGGACGTCCATTTCCAACCGTACACGCGGGATCGCGCCGTCGTTATCAACGAATCGATGGCTCGCTCCCGTGGCTGGACGCCGGAAGAGGCGCTGGGCCAGACGGTCCGGTCCGTCGTGCGCGAGGGGGATCAGATCTACACCGATATGCAGGGCACAATCGTGGGCGTCGTCGCGGACTTTCACTTCTCCGCGCTTCGCGAGCCCATCAAGCCCCTTGTCATATATCCTGCGCTGACGCCGTCCCTGACCGAGAACGTGCAGTCGGCGAATCTGACGACTCTGCTCGTGAAGGCGTCGTCGGGCGGTTCCCTCGGGCAGGCGATGAGTACGGTCCGGGAGGTATGGCACGAGGTGCTCCCGGGGGAAGTGTTCGAGGCCTCGTTCGTGGATGACCGATTGGACGCTCTCTACGAGGAGGAGCGGCGCACCGGCTGGTTGGTCGGCACCTTTGCCGGGCTGGCTATCTTCGTTGCGTGCCTCGGCCTGTTCGGGCTGGCAGCGTTCGCAGCGCGTCAGCGAACCAAAGAAATTGGGATTCGGAAGGCACTGGGGGCGTCCGTGACGAGCATCGTCCGGATGATCTCATCGGAGTACGTCCTCCTTGTAAGCATTGCGGTGGTCGTGGCCAGCCCGGTCGCGTATCTCGGCATGTCGGAGTGGCTGGAGGCGTTTGCCTACCGGATCGAACTCGGCGTCTGGCCCTTCGCGCTGGCGATTCTGTCGATGCTTGTGGTCGCGGTGCTGACCGTCGGAGGTCAGGCGCTTCGGGCGGCGCGGGTTGACCCGGCGACGACGCTGCGCGACGAGTAAGCCGCGACCGCGGCTGTGCTACGCCAGCCCCTACCGGTGTTCGCATGAGCGATCGCGCACAACCGGCGTGCGAAATCGCACACCCGATCTCCCGCGATATGCCGAAAGCGACGGTCTAAGGCCGATCCCGAGGACCCGGCGTACATGGTACACGCGTTGTACGACTACAGCTGTATACCTCTCATGGACATCGTTGATACCAGGCCGCCATGTACAGCTTTATCGTCTACCTGCTGAGTCTACTCGTGGTCGCGGCGGGCGCGCTTGCGTCCGACGTTGCGTCTACCACGCAGGCGCTCGTGACCTCG
Source organism: Longibacter sp. (assembly GCF_051155795.1). Taxonomy (NCBI): domain Bacteria; kingdom Pseudomonadati; phylum Rhodothermota; class Rhodothermia; order Rhodothermales; family Salisaetaceae; genus Longibacter; species Longibacter sp. The sequence goes on along the minus strand of NZ_DAXETW010000134.1, from coordinate 23,545 downwards.
TCCGCCGCCATCCATGCGACGCCGGCGATCCCTTCGACCGATCGTGTGGAGGACGCACAGCGATGGCGCCCTGCCGCCGGTCCGGAGGCAGAAGCGTTCCCGGCTCTCGGCACTGTTGACGCCGACGAAGCGGACCGTGTCGTGTACGTGGAAGGCGCGACGGGCGTCGCGATTCTCGATGGCGTTGTCTCTCCTCACGTGCACGGCCGTCCCGCGGACGCCACGTCCATCGACCGACGCGGTGGGGGGCTCCGAATTTTTGACGCGGACCGGCTCGCGGCCGAGGTAGCACTGCAAGATACCCCGACGGGTCCGGTGGTCGACTGGGTGTGGGCGCCCGCCTCGTATTATGCAGTGACGTTCCCCTCGCTTGGCATCGGCGTGACCGGGTCCGTGAGATCCACGAAGGCTCTTCATGTTCGGGATGTCGAACGGGAGTCGCCGGCTCATCATGCCGGCATCCGGCCCGGTACCCGTATCCTGAGCATCGATGGAATGGAGGATGATCCGACCCCGCTCCTACTGCGCGACGCGCTTCGAACCGCGCGGGCCGACGATCGGCCGTTGCAGCTCCAGGTGCAGTCGGGCGCCGATGTGACGGCTCGCACGGTCTATCTCGCTCTCGACCGCAAGGCATCCGTCTCTGCTGCCAAATAGCATTTCAGCTGGAGGCCGTCGACAGACGTGGATCCACGCACGGGACGCCCATCTTCGCGAATACACCGTCCGCACGCCATTCGTGAGACGGTCTCTCTGACGGCTTCTGTTTCCAACCATACCTTCCGCTCCCCGCGCCGCCTTCCGTCATGATTTCCCTGCGCAACATCACCAAGTCGTACCGCAACGGCTTCAAGCGAGCCTTCGTGCTTCGTCGCGTGTCGCTCGAGATTGAGGCTGGCGAGTTCGTCACGATCATGGGGCCGTCCGGGGCGGGAAAGTCCACGCTCCTGCACATCATGGGTCTCCTGGACGAGCCGTCCGACGGAGAATATCAGTTTCGCGGCACCCCGACATCCTCGCTGTCGGAGAAGCAACGGACGGAGTTGCACCGGACGCAGATCGGGTTCGTCTTCCAGGCTTACCACCTGATCGACGATCTGACGGTCTACGAGAATCTCGAAACCCCCCTGCTCTACAAGGGCCTGGGCCGGTCGGAGCGGAAGAGCAAGGTGGCGGAAATGCTCGATCGCTTCTCGCTGGTTGCAAAGCAAAAGCTCTTCCCGAGTCAGCTCTCCGGCGGCCAGCAGCAGCTCGTCGGCGTGGCTCGTGCGCTGATCATTGAGCCGCGCGTGATTCTCGCTGACGAGCCGACGGGCAATCTGCAGTCGGCCCAGGGCGAGGAGATCATGCAGACGCTTCGCAACCTGAACCGGAACGAGGGGGTGACGATCGTGCAGGTCACCCACTCCGAGAAGCAGGCGGGCTACGGCGATCGCATCGTTCGTCTGGTGGACGGTGCCGTAGATGAGGACGTAGCCGTCGATGCCGGCGCTGCCACGGCGGCCTGAGGCGCTCTGGCCAGGGCGTGCCGGGGGGCGGTTTCTTCGACGCGTTCCTTCAAGACGTATGTCTGCACCGTGAGCGACACCGGGTGTTGGCTCGATCGCTCTTCCATCCAGCATATTATCCATCCCCGTCACACACGACCATGTGGGTTAGTTACTGGAAGACGGCCTGGCGGTCCCTTCGAAGCCACGCCCTTTTTTCGTCCATCAACATCCTCGGCCTCGCCTCTGGGATGTCTGTCTGCCTGCTGGTGCTTGCGCTGGTGTGGGACCAGGTGCGATACGACCGCTTCCATCCGGAGCGTGATCGCATCGTGCGTGTGCTGTCCCAGGAGGTGAATTCGAATGGCGACGCCGGCTCCATGCGGGCGGCTGCTCCGGCGCCACTTGCCCCGGCGATGGAGGATGAGATTCCGTCGATTCAGCAGACCACACGCATCGGCCAGATCCGTGCGTTGGTGTACACGGACCGCGAAGGCATCTCGGCAGACGGCTTGTACGCCGAGCCCTCCTTTTTCGACCTGTTCGGGTTTGAACTGAAGGAGGGAGGAGATCCGCGGGGGGCGCTGGGCCGGCCCGGGCAGATATTGCTTAAGGAAGACCTCGCCGAGAAACTCTTCGGCAACGGACCGGCGATCGGGAAAACGGTCACGATCGAAGATCACACCACCTTCACGGTTGCCGGGATTGTCGCGGAGCCGCCTGGAAAGACGCACCTGACCTTCGATATGCTGGCATCATTTCGCACGCTCCAGGATCTGCCGCGGGGGTCGCAGGTGGAGGACTGGCGCAATACCTGGACGTTCGCTACCTACGCCCGGATTGACGACGGGGCGTCCATGGCCAACATAGAGTCGCTGCTCGCGGGTATCGCCGATCGGCAGTACGCCGGGCAGGAGACGCGCATCGACTTCTCGATTCAGCGCCTGGGCGATATCGCGCTCGGGCCGCAGCTTTCGAACGAGATTGCGAGCTACAGCCTTTCCGGCAGGGTCGTGTACGTGCTGGTGGGTCTTGCTCTCCTGGTCATGCTGGCGGCGGGCTTCAACTATGTCAGCCTGTCCGTCGCCCGGGCGATGAGCCGATCGCAGGAAATTGGTGTTCGGAAGACGACCGGCGCCGGGCGCGGGCAAATCGTTATGCAACTGATGACCGAGGCCGTCTTACTCGCGCTGATGTCGCTCGGGCTCGGATACGTATTGCTGGCATGGCTGCTGCCGGCGTTCAACCGCCTCCGACCGCTTCAGATGCTGGGTGCATCCGTTTCACCGTCGCACCTCTTCGACCCTGCCCTCGTGTTGATTTTCGTCGGGTTCGCCCTACTCACAGGCCTTTTCGCCGGCGTCTACCCGGCCTTACGGCTCTCGAGGGTTCAGCCGGCACGGATCCTCGCATCGTCGCCGGGCGGGGCGGCAGGCGGATCATCGCCCCGGCTCCGAACGGCGCTGGCCAGTGGACAGTTTGCGCTGGCGCTCGTATTCGTCAGCGTAGCTGCATTGCTGGCCGGGCAGGTCGACTTCATGGTGGAAACGGAGTACGGCTTCGAAACGAACAACCGTCTCGTGGTCGACATCGACGGACGCTCCATCGAAACCCTTCGCTCCGAGCTCGCGCAGGCCCCGGCAGTGGAGGCCGTTACGATGACGTCGTCGCACCCGGTGTCTGGTTCGAGAATGGGGGCGCAGATCGAGCGAGAGAGCGCGGACCCGCTGAACGTCACCACGTATGCCATCGACACGTCTTTCCCGGACGTGATGGGACTTGAGCTTGCAGCCGGTCGATCGTACCCGGATCATCGTGGGGCCGATTCCACGTCCGCCGTCCTGGTAAACGAGCAGACCATCGCCCGACTCGGATATGCCACGCCGGCCGATGCGGTCGGGCAGACGATCCGGTTCGAGGGCGCTCTGCACGAGGTGATCGGGGTTGTGCGCGACTACCACTACGATTTCATGACGAGCCCAATCGGGCCGCTCGTTCTGTACACGGGGCCGTCTCGTCTCAGCCAGGCCATCGTGCAGGCGCGACCCGGACAGATGCAGGCAGCGGCCTCTCAGGTCGAGGCGATCTGGTCGGATTTGAAGCCGCTCCACGAAGCAACGGTTATCCCTCTCGCGGAGAAAGTATACGACAACCCGATGCATCGAGCGATGCGCGATGCCTCCTCCATCGTTGGGGTCGTCTCACTACTGGCGATCTTGATCAGTAGCCTCGGACTGTTCGGAACGGCGGTTCATATGGTCGAACGACGACGAAAGGAGGTCGGCGTCCGGAAGGCGCTCGGTGCCACCCAGAAGGCACTCGTCTGGCTATTGACCCGCCGCTACGTTGGTCTCATCGCCGGCACGAGCCTCATTGCCCTCCCGATCGCGTGGCTCATCAATCGTACGTGGATGCAGGTTTTTGCCTATCACATCCCGGTGAGTCCTTGGGTCCTCGGGGCCTGTGCGCTGGGCCTTGGCACTGTCGCGCTTGCCGTCGTCGCGACGCAAACCTACCGGGCGGCAGGAACGGAGCCGTCCGTCGTCCTGCGAACCGAATGACGGGGGAAAGGCGCTCTCTGGACACGTTGCGCAACCCACGCAAGGGTGGGGGCGCGTAGCCAATCACAGGAACAGCTCTCTGTTGTGCAGCAGCTATCGATTCCCATCCCGCTCCCTGACGAAGGGGAAACGATCGATATCCGTGTCGCGAGCGGTACGCGATCTCAGCTCCTTCGCTATCGAATCGAAGCGGTCCGCTTCGCGCCCGATGCCGATGCCGACACACGGTTCGAGCAGCTCCGCACCTTTGTCCGGCACTACGACCCGGCGTGGACCCTCGTTCAAATCGGAGCGCCGGGCGGCAACGCCGTGCCCCTCACCTTTCGCCGGCGCACCTCCGGAACGCAGGGGGCCGACGATGCCGGCGAGCAGAGTCAGGAGTGAGAAGGTTTTCATTCTTGATACACGCGGCCGAATTTGAGGCGGCCCGTCGCGCGTACTGCGTCCCTTTCGGCGTCCCTGTCTGGGCGTCCGTTTGCACCGTCACCGGGTTCTTGTCTGTTCGGACGTAATTTTTTCCGGCGTCCAGAACCGCCCGACAGCGGTCTCACCCGTCCGTGGTGAGGCCTCGCGATTCAAGATGACGTTACATTTCTGGCACGACAATCGCAGCACGAGGTGTTGTAGAGACCGTTTTGTATTTGAAGGAAATGTGGTGAGATGTGTCGTTCGATGCGTTGTCAGAGATAAAATCGAGGTCGCTCGCGCATTCGTCGAAAGATTTCGGGGCTTCGTCGAAGAATGCCGTCATCGGTGACCGCTGACATGAACATTGGGACTGCTTACGACGGGCAACCGCCCACCCGACGCCGGCACGGGTTTTCTCCCGCCGGTCCCATGTTCTCTCCTGACTCTCTGACGATTGCACCATGAAACAGTTTATCGTTCTTCTCCTCGCCGCCGCTTCCTTCGCCATCCTTGCTCCGGCGTCCGTTTCCGCGCAGGCGTCCGACGACGCAAGCCACGACGTGTCGATCATCGTGCAGGAAATCAACGCCATCGAAGTGGGCGGAAACGTCGACATCGTCCTGGACGCAGCCGCGCCGGGCGAAGCCCCGACACCGAAGACCGCTGCGAGCACATACGCGATGACCACGAACAGCAGTGCCGCGCGCAAGATCACGGCCATTCTGAGCGCAGAGTACGCGGGCAACATTCAGCTGAGCGTTGAACTGGATGCCCCCTCCACCGGGCAGTCCGTTGGCCAGCAGCTGCTGAACGCGTCCGACGCGACAGACCTCGTGACCGACATCGCGCCCACGTCGGAAACCGACCTCGGCATCACGTACACGGCCGAGGCGAGCGCGACGGATGCGCCGGGTACGTACACGCAGACGGTCACCTACACCATCCTCGCCCAATAATCCATCCCCGATCCAGCCGGTGGGTCGACGCGGTCGGAATGCGGGGGCGGGCATTGAGCCTGTCCCCGCGTCTCTGATCGCATCGCCTTCACACTGCCGGCTGCCGATCGGTCGAAGAGGCCCCGAACACGAGGGCCTGCATTCTTGATTCGGCCCGCGGGCTCATGCACGTCTTTCCTTCAACCCGGCGTCTCCTGGCAGCGATCCTTGCGGTCGTCCTCGTCCTGGTGACGTCGTCGCCGGTTCACGGCCAGGTCCGCGTGGAAGGCGGCCCTGTGGAGCTTGTCCCGGGAAGTGCTGCGGCCGGGCAGGATCCGGCGCCCGCCGTCAATGATGCCGCGCGCCTGCGGTACCGACTCGGCTCCTTCGGCACGCGCAAGGTTATCGTCTCGACCACCTGTCCCGGTCAGCAATTCGACCTTTCGGTTCAGGCTCGCAACGTGTCACGGGGGACGACGCAGGGAGCGATTCCCCTCACAGACGGGATGGTGTCGCAGGATCTGATTCGCGACATCACGTTGCCAAACATTTTCTGCCTGTTTCTGAACTGTGAAGGCACGGCCACGCTCCGGTACCGAACCGTCGTACGCGCACAGGATGGTACCGGTGCAGATGACCATATCGTCCGCTACACGATCCTCGCGCAGTAGTCCGAGTGCCGTGCACGGCCTTTTCCGTTTCCTATCATCCCTCGCCTTTTTTGTCATGACGGACCGACCCACTCCGGCGCTCACGCGCATGCTTCGCGCTGCTCTCGTTCTCGCCCTTCTCTGCGCTTCGTCGTCGACGGTGCAGGCACAGATCGCCGTCCGATCCTCCCTCGTCGACGATCGTCACGTGGAGGCGGGCACGATGTATCGCGGGACGGTTGTTCTGGAAAACCTGACGGGCGAGCCGCAGCAGGCCCGGCTGACGGTGCAGGACTACCGGTTCAGCGCGGACGGCCAGAACCAGTTTGACGAGCCGGGATCCCACGCACGATCGAATGCACCCTGGATCGAACTCCGTCCCCGGATCTTGACGCTGCCTCCGCGGGAAAAAGTCGAGGTCAGCTACGAGGTGCAGGTCCCGGGTGTGGATGCGTCCGGACAGACGCTCCGCGGGACGTACTGGAGCGTGGTCATGGTGGAGCCGGTGCTTGCCGGGTCTGCCGAGGCAACGCTGCCGGGCACGGAGGAGCAGCACGAGTTCGGCGTCCGGCAGGTCACCCGGTTCGGGGTGCAGGTCGCCACCCATATCCGCACCGCGGACAATGGGGGAACGGCCGATGATGCCGGATCCGCGGTCTCCGTGGCGGGGGCCGAGCTTGCGGAGGGAAAGGACGCCCCGACGCTGGTCGTGGACGTGGCCAACGAAGGCACGTCGCTCCACCGCCCGTACCTGCAACTGGAGGTCTACGACAGCGAGGGCGCGGTCGTCAGCCGGACGAAGTCTATGCCCACGCGCCTGTACCCCAGCACGTCCACGCGCCACCGGCTCGGGCTCGATGCGCTTCCGTCCGGTCAGTACGAAGCGCTCGTCATCGTGCACGCCGGGGACGAACGGGTGGTCGGCGCGCAGTACACGCTGAACCTGTAATCGCTCCTCCGCGGGCCCGCGCCACCCCATTTCCTCTCGTTGCTCGATGCACTCTCTTCCATCCAAAACGGCATTTTTCCGGACTTTCTGCGCCCGCGTACGTGGGCCACGTTCCCGGATCGCGTGGGCCTTGACGGCGATCCTTCTTAGCCTGGCGGTTACAGCCGCACTGGGCTCGGTCGCGTCGGCAGCCCCATCCGGGGATGGGCCGGACCACCCGGTCGTGGCGGAAGCCGCTACGGAGGAGGCGATCCGGGTTGACCCGGGTGAGGTCGCGACGGCGGTCTTCCGCCTGCGGAACGACAGCGACCGCGAGCGCCGGGTTCGGCTGGAGCTGGATCTGCCGACGGGATGGTCCGTCATCACCCGGCTGTCCGACGTATCCATTCCGGCGTCATCGGTCATAACCCGTCTCGTGAGCGTCTCGGTTCCACCGCGGGCTTCCCGGGGTCAGTACGACATCGGCCTGCGCGTTGTCGACGTCGCAGCGACGTCGACATCCGGGTCATCCGGGTCATCCGGCGCCCCGGTGGCCAGCGCCGCCGTGATGGTCGGGGTCGTTCAAAAGATTCAGCTTCAGGTATTGAATGCGCCGCGAACGGTGCAGGCGGGAGCGCAGTTCGACACGGAGTTTGCGATTTCGAGCCGAAGCAACGTACCCGTGGAGGTCGACCTCCGGGCGCGGAGCAACCGGCTGTTTCCGGTCGACACGCGTCCCCGTCAATTGCGCCTTCAGCCCGGCGAAACCGTGCCGGTTGTGGTGTCCACGACCACCGAGCGATCCCCGTCGTCGTTTCAGCACCGTCTCCTTCTGCAGGCGCATCTTCGCGGGGAAAAGGGCTCCGGCCATGCCGCCTCCTCCGTTGAGGCGCGCACCGAGGTCGTCCCCGTGCACGGCAGCGCCGTCGGCGACCGCCCGACCTATCCACTTGTTGCCCGGCTTCAAACCGTCGGGGATGCAACGCAGACCGGTCAGATCGTGGAGGTGGAGGGAGAGGGCGCCGTGAGCGGCGACGATGCGCACCGCGTGGAGGTCCTTGCCCGGGTGCCGACGGAGCAGCAGATCTCGGGTTTCGGACGGCGAGACCGGTTCGAGGCGTCCTACGCCGGTCCCGTGCTCGAAGCGCGCGTCGGCGATCAGGTTTACGGTCGCACGCCCCTGACCGAGCGGGGGCGTCTGGGGCGCGGAGCGGGCGCGGACGTTCAGATCGGCCGGTGGACCGTGGGTGGATACGGCCTACATACCCGGTACGGCCAGCCGGATGAGCAGTACGGAGCGTCTCTGGGCGCGAGCTTCGGAAGCGTCGACCTTGTGTCCGCCGTCGTGCAGAATCAGGGCGGGACGGAGGGAACCGTCGGAAGCATGCAGGCGACGGTGCCCGTGTGGCAGGATGCCCGCCTGACGGGCGAAGTGGCGGCCGGGCGGGGACCGGGGGGCGACGGGTTCAGCTACCGCGGCGTGCTGGAAGGGGAGCACCGCTGGGGAAGCTATCACGTTCGCCACCTGCAGGCCGATGCCGAGATCCCGAGCACGACGCGAGACGTGCAGCAAACGTCTGCTCGCGCCGTCGTTCGCGTCGGCCAGCAGGTTACATTCGATGCCGTGTATCGCTACAATCGCCGCGGCTGGGGGACGTGGACGGCTCTCGAGTCCCGATCCCGGTACGGTCGAGCCGGGGCGCGGTGGTCGACCGCGGCCGGAGCCACCGGATGGGGCGCCAGCCTGTATGCCGTGAACCGCCTGTTCGGCTTCACGGAGAGAACCTATGCGGAGGGCGAAGTGAGCGCGCGTCGCGGTCGTGTTTCCGCACGGGTCAAAGGGCGGGCGGGTCGCGTCACGGTCCCGGGATCGGTCGGACCGTATCGCGGGCTCGACGCCCGCCTTTCCTTTCGCACGGGGGCTGTGTCCGTCAGCGGCGGCGCGTCGGCCGTCCAGTCCGTGCAGCCTTTCACCGGTGAACAGGTCTCCGGAGTTGACCTCCAGGCGTCCTCCGGGATTCGATTCAGCAAGCAGACCGCTCTGTACCTCGACGGGCAATGGACCGACGTCCGAAACGATCGCGGCTATCAGGTGGCGTCTCTGCGCTTCGAGCACACCTTTCCCTTCGGTCACGTCCTTTCCGCGGATGCGCGGCGAAGCTGGTTTTCGGCGACCGGTGCCGGGCCGTGGGATGAGGTGCCGACGTACCGGGTGTCGTACGCTGTTCCGGTCGGGGTGCCCGTCGCGCGGGAATCCAATACCACCGGCGTCCGGGGCCGGGTCGTCGACACGGAAACGGGCGCGGGCGTCGAGCGGGCACTGGTTAGGCTCGGAGGGGAGGAACGGTTCACGGACGAGCAGGGGCGGTTCACTCTCCCCGCCTCGGCCGGACGCGGGACGTACCTCTACGTCGACCGGGCGAGCATCGGCTTGAACCGGGTCCCGCTGGTCGATGTGCCGGTGGATGTTCGCGGTGCCCCCCGGCAAGAGCCGATCCTGATTCCCGTCGCGAGAAGCGCACAACTTGTCGCGCAGGTGATTCGCTACGAGCACGAGAACCTGAAGGCCGCCGTGGAGGGGCGCGAGCCCGTCGCTACCGGCGGACTCGAGCAAACTGTCGTAGAGGTGCGAAGCGGCTCGCGGCGTCATCGCCGCCTGACCGACGGGGCGGGGCACGGGCACTTCGGGGACTTGCAACCCGGTACGTGGACGGTCGAGGTGGCCGGGGACGCTCTTGGCGACGGGTTTGAGCCGGAAACAGACGCGTACGAAATCGACCTGTCGCCCGGATCAGTCGACACGCTCACCATTCGCGTGGTGCCGTCTCCGACGACCGGCCGCGCCACGGGGAACGGGGAGGATGGCGGCGGGACCGGCAATGCCGTGCTATCGCTTCGATCGACCTCGGCGTCGTCCAGTCGTCGCACCCTGTCCCTGTCATCCGCCGAGGGTGATGATGCGCCGCCCCCCTCGGCTGAGACGGTGGGGACGGGCCGGCACGTCGTGCAGGAAGACGAATGGCTGGCCGTTCTGGCGCGTCGGTATTATAACGACCTGAATATGTGGCCGCGCATATGGCTTGCCAATCGCGACCGGCTGTCGAACCCGGACTCCGTCGAGGTTGGCGTGGCACTTCGTATTCCAACCCTGGAAGATCGATTCGACGATCGTCCCGACGGTTTGCATCGCCTTCTTCAGCAGCATCGGAACGGCGGACGGTCGGTTGCCGAGGCAACGAGAGATGGTGGAGCGTCCCGGACGCACCGGGTGGAGTCGGCCGAGTGGCTGGCGCGCCTGTCCCGGACATATTACGGCACACTCTACTGCTGGCCGGTGATCTGGGAAGCCAACCGGCAGATCCTCGAAACCCCGGACCGCGTCCAGCCGGGAACCGTGCTCGAGATCCCCCCGGCCGCGGAGTGCACGCACGCCGCCGACCGGAGGTAGTGCTGGCCTGCGCCATTTCGCACAACCGACCGTGCGCTGACGCACACCGCCGGGTCGTCCAGACCGGATTCGGGCGCGCTGGGACGGGTCCGTCTGCCGGTACGATGATTGAAATGACCTCCGTTCGGCGTTGAGTGTGCAGGGTGGTCCCGTCCGGATCTGGCACTCAGGTCATTACGACAGCAGCCTTCCGTGCTCGATGCCCAAGGGGCCACCGCCTCATGATCGAATGAGGTATTGGCGGAAGCGAAACTTTAGCCACGGGAGCCATGCTGTTCAACTACTTGATAACCTCCGTCCGCGCGATTCGTCGACACGCGGGGTACGCAGCCATTAACGTCTTCGGACTCGCAATTGGCATTGCAGTGTGCCTCGTCATCGCCATGTTCATTCGCTATGAGCAGAGCTATGACGACTTCCACGCGAACAGCGACCGGATCGTGCGCATCGTAAGCGACTGGGGGGATTTCAGCGTGCCGGCGACAAGCTGGCCGCTCGTCCGTTCCTTCGAAACCGACTTTCCGGAGATTTCGGTCGCCCGGGTCTACCCGACGGAGGCGGTCTTTGGTCACGACGGACGGCGCTTCTCCGGTGATCGCGTCTTGGCGGTAACGCCCAGTTTCTTCGATATTTTCTCCTTTCCGCTTCTGCGCGGGGAAGCGGATGCGCCTCTCGAGAAGCCATATACGGTTGCAATCACGCCATCTGCCGCTGGCCGGTACTTCGGCGACGAGGATCCGATCGGGAAGACGGTTCGAGTAAACGGAGCCTTCGACGTGGAGGTGACGTCCATTGTGGCAGAGCCGCCGACAACGTCGCATTTGGATTTCGACGTACTGGTTTCATGGGAGACCCTGCGGGCGCAGTTCAACTACGACGCGCTGTACACCGAGAGCTGGGGTGCCAATGGGATTTACACGTATCTTTTGCTGCCACACGGTACCGCTGCAGCAGACATAGAGGCCGAATTGCCGGCACTCATCGAGCGCCATGCTGGTGACGACTGGAATGGTGCGACTCTCCATCTTCAGCCGCTCACGTCGATTCATCTGCATTCGAATCACAACATGGAGTTGCAGGCGAACGGCTCCGCAGGTGTTCTGCGCGTCTTCGGGTTGATCGGCCTGCTGGTTCTGCTGCTTGCCTGCGTCAACTTCATGAACCTGGCGACCGCGCGGGCGACTGAGCGTGCGACGGAAGTCGGCGTGCGCAAGACCATTGGCGCAAGACGGGAGCAGCTTGTCGGGCAGTTCTTCGCAGAGTCACTTGTTATGGCAGGGCTGGCCGTTCTCGTTGCTCTTCTTATCGCCTCAGCGGCACTCCCCGTTCTCCGGGCCGTGGCCGATGTGCCGATCTACGCCCGGGACATCGTGGCACCGAACACGATTGCAATGCTTGTGGGCATCGGTGTCGCATCGGGGTTACTGGCTGGAAGTTATCCGGCGATCTATCTTTCTCACTTTCAACCGTCGACGGTACTGCGTGGAATGGCCGACCGAGCACCAACGGCCGGAAAACTCCGCCGTGGACTCGTCGTCTTCCAGTTTGCCGTATCGACGGTTCTCCTTGTTGGAACCGTCGTCGCCTACCTGCAGCTGGGGCATCTGCGTTCGGCACCGCTCGGGTTCGATTCACAGCAGGTGGTGACCGTCCCCGCTCAGAATGAGTCGACCACCGCTGGGTTCGCCTCGTTTCGTGATGAACTCAAAGCGTCGCCGCACATCTCCCACGCCAGCATCGGCTCCACGGATCTGCCAAGTGAACTGCTCGACGGAAATGGGTATGGATTTGCCGATGCCGGGCTTCCAGAGGACTCACTCGGAAGTTTACGGACGGTGAGCGTGGGCCACGACTTTTTCGAAACTCTCGGCGTCCAGGTTGTGGCGGGGCGCACGTTCGATCGGGACCGCCTGACCGACACCTCCGCCTACGTGGTCAACGAGGCCGCCCTTCGTCGCATGCAGATAGCGTTGCCGGAGGTCAACTCGCCCGCCGAAGCGGTCGGGCGGCGTGTTCAGGCCTGGGGGGATTATCCAGTCGCGTTCGGTTCCCTCATCGGCGTCGTTGAAGACTTTCACATGGCCACGCTGCGCGAGACGGTCGAGCCCATCATCTTCTACGTACGACCGGATACCTACGACACATTCTATCTGCGTATTGATGGCGCGGCCGCCGACGCTGCAATCGAGGATGTACGGACTGCGTGGAACCGGCACTACAGCGAGTGGCCGTTTGAGTACGCGTTCGCCGACCAGCGTTTCAATGCGTCGTATCGTTCAGATCAGCGGATGGGGGTTCTGTTCGCCACCTTCAGCGGCCTTGCGATCATCATCGCGTGTCTCGGTCTTTTGGGCCTTGCCGCCTTTACCGCGCGCCAGCGGACAAAGGAGATCGGGATTCGGAAAGCGCTGGGAGCCACGGGCTCACAAATCGTCAGTCTCCTGACGCGAGAGTTTGCGCAACTTGTGGCGATTGCGGTGGTCGTGGCAATCCCTGTTGCATACGTCGTCATGAATCAGTGGTTGGACACGTTCGCGTCCCGCATCTCGCTCGGACTTGGGGTTTTCCTGATCGCCGCCACGGTCGCGCTTGTGACGGCCATAGGTACGGTGAGCCTACAGGCCGTACGTGCTGCCCAGACCGATCCCGGCCGAGCCCTGCGGACGGATTAATGCAAACCTGTTTGTCTGAGCGTGTCACGATGGGACGGTTGTTAGGTTTGTATGTCTCTACGTGTGTAGGTGGAGTTGCATCCGGGAGGGGACCGATCAACCCAGAACCCAGAACGCAGAACCCTGAACCTTGAACCCTGAATCCTGAACCAGTCCCCCCTGAACTTCTCCTTATCCTGTAACCCCGGATCCCCATAAGCACGTCTAAGGGGGTGAAGTGAGCAGGCATCTCACGTATACGCGGTCTCGTCATGATCCCCTCAATGCAGCATCACCGTACCACCCGCAAGAAATCCTTCGTCCACGGCCTGGCGCCGTCCGAGGACCTTTTCCCCATTCCGAACTGGACGCCGGTCGACCGAGCGATTCGCCGGGCGCGCTGGCAGCGTCTCCGGTCGGAGCGCGCGAGCCGGTCCGGCGTGCGTCAGGTTCTGGGCCTGGTCGGTGCAATCCTCGTTCTGGTCCTGGGCATCTCCGCCTCGATCGGTCCGACGTGGCATCCGCTCGAGCAGGCGCAGGCGACGCAGCAGGCAGCCTTCTTTGCGCAGGAAGCCGAGCGCGCCGAGGCAGCCGCCGCAGCCGCGCCCGTCCGGGCCAACGCCGACACCACCATCCCCGGCGCCTGAACGCTGAGCTCTGAACTCACTCCCAGCGCGAAGTCCGGATGCAATCGAACCGGCCGGTTGACGGGGCGGAACCCATCGTGCTTATTGATGCGTGTAAAGATGTCCTATCGGACGTACCTCCCGCCCGGGACTCCCTCACCAACGTAACGCCTCATGCCTGGCACGCCGGTAAACACCAAGACGGACAACGAGCGCGAGCTGAACTTTTGGGAGAATCTGTATTTCCCCGAACTGTTCAAGGGGCTTGGCTTTTCGCTCAACAAGATCACCGACGAGCCGACGTACACGCTCCAGTATCCGGAAGAGCAGTGGTACCCGCCGGATAGCTACCGCGGGCGCCCGGTGCTCGTCGAAGAAAACGGTCGTCCCCGCTGCGTCTCCTGTAACCTCTGCGCACGGGCCTGTCCGCCCCTCGCGATCTCGATGCAGTCGCACGAGGTCGACAACGTCAAGGAGCGCGAGCCGGAGTGGTTCGAGATTAACATGCTCCGTTGCATCTACTGCGGCTTCTGTGAAGAGGTGTGCCCGGAGGAGGCCATCATCATGTCGAAAGAGTACGACATGACGTTTCAGAGTCGCGACGAGGCCATCTTCGGTCTGGATCGCCTCCTGAAGCCGAAAGAGCAGATGCAGGACCGGCTTGAGTACCTGGATCAGTACAAGAACCGCCAGTTCGGCCAGCAGTGGGACTTCCAGCAGGACAATAATCTCCACAGCGTGAAAGACCAGCACTTCCTGGACTGGCTCGCCGATGAGGGGATGAAAGGCCTCGAAAACACGCACCTCCGGGAGGATCCGAAGGCATCCAGTGGCGAGCAGTCGTGGGGCTCGCAGCGCGAAGAACCCGCATTCAGCGAGCACGCGCCGGAGTAGTCCACGAACACACACGGCCTTTTTTGGAACGAATCCTCCCCCCTGAATGACGGATGCTCCCTCTCGGAACGGCGCCGATGACGTCACCGATCTGCGCGCCGTTCCCGAGGACCAGCGCGACGATCTTCGCGAGGCGCTCCTGGACCAGGTCGAATACCTGATCGATGAGGTCGAGGCCCTGCGGACGGTCGCCGGAACGGTCCCCGATGCCGTACAGTCCGGTCGCCCGACCGCCGAGGACCTGTCGATGAAAGAGTTGTATGCGGTGATTGCAGAGCTCGATCGAACGGAGCGGACGGGGTGGGTCCACCGTATCCGCGACGAAGATACGCCGGAACTGACCGGCGCAAACGTCGAAGCATCGGTCCGGAATGGAGACTGGAACGACCGGCCCCTCGACGAAGTGCTGGATGCGGTTCAGGACGCCCGCCGCCACCTTCACGATCTCCTGTCCGGTCTGGACGATGAGACGTGGATGGCGGAGGCCGTGATGGATGATGAGAAAATTACGCTGTTCGAGCTCGTCCATCGATTCGCGAGCGCCGACTTCCAGCGACTCCGAAATCTCGGATATCGCCTTCACGACGCGGACCTGAGTGATCGAGGGGAGGAGTAGGGACAGCAGTGTGTCTCCTTTTTTGGATCGCCGAGCCGGGCGTCGCATTCCGCATTTCGAATCCCGCATTTCGCCATGGCAAAAAAGACTGGTCTCTCATTCGAAGACCTGGCCACGGCGTTTCGCCATCAAAACTTTAAGCCCCTCTACTTCCTTTTCGGGGACGAGGGGTTTCTGATTGACGAGCTTCAAGACCTGCTGATCGAGCACGCGCTGGAGCCGTCGCAGCACGACTTCAACCTCGACATCGTCTACGGCTCCGACACCGAGGCGTCTCAGGTGATCGGGCTGTGTCAGGGCTACCCGGCCATGGCGCCGCGTCGCGTGGTGATCGTGCGCGAGTTCGAGAAGCTGGAGAACAACCGCCAGTTCAAGAACTACGCGGACGAGCCCAATCCGCAGGCCGTTGTCTTTCTCGCCTGCACGACGAAGCCGAACCTGTCCGCCCACCCTTACCGGGCGCTGAAGAAGAGGGCGGCATGGTCGCACTTCAAGCCGCTGTACGACAACCAGATGCCGGGGTGGATCAAGAAATACGTCCGCGGGCAGGGGTACGACATCGAGCCGCAGGCCGTCCAGATGCTGGCCGATTACGTAGGTACCGACCTCCAGACCGCAGCGAGCGAAGTGGAAAAGCTGATCACGTTCGCCGGCGAGCGAGACACGCTGACGGCCAACGACGTGCTGGATGCGAGCGGGCAGACGCGCGAGTTCAACGTCTTCGAGCTCCAGAGCGCGATCGGGGAGGGGAAATATGGAGACGCGATCCAGATCACCCACCGGATCCTGCAACAGGCGTCGAACCCGCACAGCGAGGCGATCATGATCGTTGCGGTGTTAAACGCCTACATCGACAAGCTCTGGAAGCTGCAGATGCCACAGGCGCAGCGGATGTCGAAGCACAAGCTGGCCGGGCACATCGGCGTGAGTCCCTACTTCGTGCAGGAGTACAAGCAGGCAGCGCGCCGCTACTCCATGCGCAAGGTGCAGGATGCTCACGCAGCGCTTCTGGCTGCCGACTACGAGCTGAAGGGCGGGTCGAGTCGTGAGCCCCGATTGATTCTCACGCTGCTCGTCCGACGCCTGCTTCCGCAGCGCGTTGCTGCCCGGTAGTCGGTGATGTCCCACCGCCGCGGCTCCCGTCAAATCCGATCGTCCGCCCGGATCCCGGGGCATACGAGGCTCGTAGCATCAGGCGATTTGCGATCGTGTACTGACCGATGCAGGTCCGGACGGGATTGCTAAACGGATGGATGTTTAGAAACATAACACCTGAGCAGTCATACCCGCAGTAGTCGCAGACGACGTCGCTTCCACGGGCGCGATCTGCGCACGGACGCACGCTGCACACCGCCCCGGTCACGCTCGTTCAGTGTTGGCCGGAAGGCACACGCAGCGGCCCTGTGGTTTTGACTCGGCCGATGCCCCGTCATGAATGATCACGCATCTCTTCCCCCCCGGGACGGCGACGACGCCTCCTACGCATGGCTGGATGAATGGCTATGCGAGTACGTCGACGGGACGATGGATCCGTCGCTTGAGGCGGTCTTTGAGACGTACGTCGAAGCCAACCCGGACCTGAAAGCGCACATCGAGCAGCTGAACGAGACCCGCGAAATGCTCGGTCATAGCGGGAAACCGGCGCCACCCTCCCGAGCGAAGCGACGTCGCGTATGCAACCGGGTTCAATCCCGGGTCTGTAGAAAGGTGGAGTGCGACATGCTGCGCCAGCAGTCGTCCTTCACCGACTTGGTCCGCGATCACTCGGGCGCCGCTCTCGGCATCGCATCGTCCATGGCCGTTGCGCTCGTGGTGGGCATCTTCACTGGTGCCCTCCTCTTCGGCGCCGAAGCCGATCCGGCTGCCCGCACCGCCGTCTCCACTGCCCGGTCCGCCGTGTCTGCATCCGGCCCGTCCGGTGCAACGCAGTCCCTCACGTCCCCGTCCGTCACAGCATTAATCCCGGCGTCACAGGCGCCGATGAGCACGCCGGACCCGTCAGCGGCGATGACCTTTCTGGGCTCCAACGGACGCGCCGGTACGACCTACGACTTTTCCACGGTCGAGGCGGAGACAACCCCGGTGCCTGATCGAGAGCCGGTGTCCGCCACCCCGGCAGGGGAGGCGCCTCTTCTGGCCGACGACGGGGCAACGTTCGACGGGCTGACGCTTCCCCTCGATGGCTCCGAACTTCTCCTCGGCACCGAGCAGGGGATGACACCATGGCCCGGTCCGGCCCCGGCCGACGGGTCCCCGTCGAACACGCTCCCATACGCCGTTGCGGGCTGGTCGACCATCTCGTTTTTTCCGGCGGCTCCGCGACCGTCGGCGACCCGGCAGGGGGACGCGCCAACGTCCGGCACCGTGCTTTCCTCCCGGCACCCGTAGTTTCGTTGCCGCGTGCACGTGCGGCTATACACATTCGCGGCTTCTTGACGCGTGTTGGTCGCTCGTGTGGATCCTGTATCCTGTACCGTCGTTGCAGCCAATCGATTTGCCGATGCTCCCGACCGCGGAGCGTTCACATTCGGGCTCTTAGCTCAGTGGTTTAGAGCGCTCGCCTCACACGCGAGAGGTCCCTGGTTCAAATCCAGGAGGGCCCACCATCTCATCCAGGCTTCTGTCCTTCATCGGGTAGGAGCCTTTTTGTTATGCCGGCTGGTTTGTTCTCCGCATGCCGGTCCAGGTCGGGGGGTGCCTCCAGAGGGGAGATCGGTCGTTAACGGAAGCGAACTCATGGTTAAAGCGCTCGATCGCTGGACATGATTTCGATGTCATGCTGGAGGTCTGCAAGCCCCACAAACCGACGGATAATCCGTAAATTGAGCGATTCAACGGAAACGTCGACGACTAGATGGCGACAAGAATCCTCGATCGGCATCTCCCGAACTGGCGACATGCGCGCGAACAACTAAATGCCGAGCCCCTCGCGCACGAGGACTGGACGTATTGATCGCGTTAGAGCTGCCTGCGAGAAATGAAGATATCCTACACTTTTTGGATGCCTACGGCTTGGGTGTGTCGCTCTCCTGAGGGGTCTCGGTCTCGAGCGCTTTACTCCATTGTTTGGAGAGGACAAAAGCCCGGAGGACATCATTTATCCGCGTCTGGTAGCCCGATCCCTTCTGCTTGAAGAACTCGATGATGTCCTCGTCGAGACGTATTGTGATCCGCTGTTTTTCCACAGATGGATTGACGACCTGAGCTTTCTGAAACCAGTCGGCATCCAGGAGCTCGGAATCTGGGTCGCTCTCGACCGCCGCTTCAATCTCCTCGTCAGAGACGCTCTCCAAACGCTCCCAGTCCGTTCTGCTCTCCCGATCATCAAGATCCTCGGGGGAAACGCGCGTAATATCGTTTTCGCTCATTGGTGTTAGCTTGTCTGGCTGAGATGATTCGGTACGCACCCTGGCGAATCGTGTACACAACGACAGCGAGAGGTCCCGACCAATGATATGGCCTCACGCTTGACGGTTGGAGCGGTCCCACAGCGACAAACCGCTCTTCCTCCATGTCCGGACGGGAAACGGGATAGGACAGATGCTCTCCTAACGGAATACGCGTAGCGTCCACGAAATCTACGCCATGCTTTTCAATATTCGATGTTCGCTTTTCCTCGTTCCATTCGAAATCCACGGGGTACTCGTATCTACGAAGATCATATTGGTACCGGCCACGGGGCTGTTCGGTCTTGAATTATGGCATGCACGAACGTGCATACATAAAGTCTCAGAGCGGCACTCCCAGCTTTATGGAGGCCGGCAATCCACATGCAAGTACCGCCCGACTCTCGGATCTACGTCTGCGACGAGCCTCACGGGGTTCATTTCGGACGGACGAAGGCACGGTCTCCTGTCGGGTAGAACTCGGCTATCGGGGAGAGATCGCGTATCGGCTGGAGGTGGCGTGATCACGCAATCGTTATCCCGGAGCGTTGCATGACGTCGGGTTCTCTCGTATCATTGACATCCGATATCGGCAACCGATAATGGGACAGCAGCCCGACACGCCCGTGCTTCGAAGCGTCCACCTCGCGTTCATGCGCCTGCATGTGCTCTACCATGCGGTCGAAGACCCGTTCTACGGTGCGGCGATGATGGAGGAACTCCGGCGACACGGCTACGAGATCAGCGCCGGCACCTTCTACCCGCTTCTCCACCGCATGGAAGACAACGGCCTGCTCGAGCATACAGAACGGGTGGTTGACGGCAAACAGCGGAAGTACTACGCCGCAACGGAAGCTGGCCGGGAGGCCCTCGACGCGCTCCGACCCCGCCTCGCCGAGCTGACCGGCGAACTGCTGGACGGGGACGGTCCGACGTCCCTGCCGGACCCGCCGGGCGAGCGCGCCTAAACCCCCAACGACACGCCCTCAGACACCTCCCCGGTGCGTCCGGCCATCACCCAGACGCGCGCCGGCACCGGACCGAACGACGCCGCTCCCGACCTCACATCACAACTTCCCACGACTGAATGCCAGACGACGCGGCCCCCAAACGTCTTACCCGTGAGCTTGGCACCTTTGGAGCCGTCATGATGGGGCTCGGCTCGATCGTCGGCACAGGTGTCTTTGTCAGTATCGGCATCGCGGCCGGGATTGCCGGTCCGGCGGTCATTATTGCGGTTGCCCTTGGCGCCATGGTCGCGACCTTCAACGGGCTCTCCAGCGCGCAGCTCGCCGCCAACCACGCCGTGTCCGGCGGCACCTACGAATACGGCTACGAATTCCTGAGCCCGGCCTTCGGGTTCACGGCCGGATGGATGTACCTCATCGCGAAGAGCGCGTCCGCGGCGACGGCTGCGCTGGGGTTCTCCGGCTATCTTCTCGGCGCCATCGGCGTGAACATGGACGTCTGGCTCGTGCCCGTCGCCGTCCTGGCCGTCGTCGTGCTGACGGCCGTCGTGTACTCCGGTCTCCGGCGGTCCAACATCACCAATATCATCGTCGTCTCGATCACGCTGGCCGCTCTGGGCCTCTTCGTGGTTGCCGGGTCGCCGACCGCGTTCTCCGACGGACTGAACGGGTTCGCCAACTTCTTCCAGGCCCCCGAAACGGGGGGCGGCTGGCGCGCCGTCTTGTATGCGTCCGCGCTGATGTTCGTCGCCTATACAGGCTATGGCCGCATCGCGACGCTGGGAGAGGAAGTGCGATCCCCGCGGACCACCATCCCCCGCGCCATTATCGTGACGCTGCTCGTTACGATGACGCTGTACATCGCCGTCGCCGTCGTGGGCGTCGGAGCCATCGGTGCCGATGGATTGAGTGAGGCAACAGCCAACCAGGCCGCCCCGCTTGAGGTGGCTGCCCGCGCGTTCGATATCCCGGGCGTGTCTCAGGTGGTTGCCTTCGGCGCGATCACGGCGATGCTCGGAGTACTTCTGAACCTGATCCTGGGGCTCTCCCGCGTTCTTCTCGCCATGGGACGCCGCGCGGACATGCCGCGGATCTTCGGGCGGATCAACGAGGAAGGGACCACGCCCGGGCCGGCGGTCCTCATGATGGGAGCCGTCATCGCCGGGCTGGCGTTGATCGGAGATGTCCGCGTCACCTGGTCGTTCAGCGCCTTCACGGTCCTCGTCTACTACGCGATCACGAACCTGGCCGCGCTCTACATTTCCGCGGACAACCGACTCTTTCCCGCCTGGGTGAGCGTCGCGGGCCTCGTGAGCTGTGGATCGCTTGCCTTCTTCGTCGAGCCGCTATACTGGAGCGTCGGGCTTGGACTCATCGCAGCCGGCCTCCTCTGGCATCTGCTGGCGCGACGGATTCGGGCAAAAGGGTAAGACCTTCGCTCGGGCCTGGGAAGGTACAATACGGTCCAGGGCGACCTCACCGACCTTGCGTCCACGCGGAAAAGAAGCGCAGGAGCCATTCCTTTTGTACCGTAGCGCCGGGCGGTCTCCTCCACCGAATGGCCCGAAACACGCCGGGGCGACGGAGGGCGAACAAGACGCACGTCACGATTCCTGCGCAGGAAGAGCGATCAGGTAAAAGGCAGCGCCCTGCGGGTCGGCGACCGGAGCCATCCGTCCCGCCTGCGTGTCGAACGGTTCGTGATGCAGTGCGCCGCCGAGCGACTGTAGCTGCTCGATGCTCTGCTCGATGTTTTCGACAGCGAAGTACACCATCCAGTGCGGCGGCATGTCGGCCCATTCCTCGTTCATTTCCAGAATGCCGCCGTTCGGCCGTCCCTCGTTTTGAATAATTAGATACGGCGACGGTGCGTCGGGATTGTCCTCGTAGGTCCACCCGAAGAGGTCGTCGAAGAACGTGCGTGCCGATTCCAGGTCGCGTGTGTTGAGTTCATTCCAGCAGAAGGAGCCGGGTTCGTTCACGCGTTCGGCGCCGTGATGAGTACCGTCCTGCCATAGTCCGACGGTAGCGCCTGTGGGGCCCTGGATATACGCCAACCAGCCGGCGTCCATTACCTCCATAGGCGGGACGACGATGGCGGCCCCGAGTGATTCAGCCTGTTCGACCGCATCGTGGACGTCGTCTACGTGCACGTAGCTATTCCACGCGGGTGGACGTCCGCCCTCGCGCATGTCGCTGCTCATCTCGCCGATGCCTGCAACCACGGCGCCCTCGCGGTGAAACATGCCATAGGGCGGACCGTCGTCGGTGTCCTGCATCTCGAGCGTCCATTCGAACAGGTCGCCGTAGAAGGCGGCTGCCGCGCTCATGTCGTGGGCGACGAGGTCGACCCAGCAGAACTGGCCGTGAACGTAGCGGGACGTGCGGGTCGCTTCCATGGTTCTGATATAGGTTTTCGTGAAAGGATGAGGGGACGTCGACGCATGCGTGCCTACCGTAGCCGTTCGAGTCGGCCTTTGCGTCGCACGA
Source organism: Longibacter sp. (assembly GCF_051155795.1). Lineage (NCBI taxonomy): Bacteria > Pseudomonadati > Rhodothermota > Rhodothermia > Rhodothermales > Salisaetaceae > Longibacter > Longibacter sp. The sequence goes on along the minus strand of NZ_DAXETW010000134.1, from coordinate 1,497 downwards.
TGTTCTTGTAATCCCACTGCACATCCCGGGCTTCGGCCAGCCAGCGTCTCAGTTCCCTCGTGTTAACCTGTTCAATCATCGTGTAGCGGATTTCTGCGGCTTTGAAGCTCCCCTGGTCGGACAACCCAGGCGTCGCAAACGACTGTCCACTCCAGAATAGCAGGCGGACACTGTCTTTCAACATATTGTAGCCGACAACCGGATTGCCATCCAGAAACCAGACCGGGTGCGCGTGCCAGATCTTGTTCTCCGCCTCCGGCAATAAACGATCGATCTCACACGCCAGAAGGTCGCAGATGTCCTGCTCCTCCGGTCGTCGCGATCGATTGTACGCCCTCGTTTCCGGGTGCATCGGTCGTCCGTTTGCGTGAAGGTCGAGGGGACGCCCGTCCGCACCGTCCGTGCAACGCCCGTTCAGTATCGGAATGCCCGGATGCCGGTGAAGAAGGTTCCTGGCGGGTTTTCGGGTGCGAATCAGGCGCACCTCGCTGTCTCCGGCAGGGAGACGATGCTCGACGTTCAACGGCTCGGTGGATGACGAGCGCGATCGATGATCGTCGCAAAATGATTCGATAACCGATGCGTCATGGTCTCGTAACCGGCCAATCGAACGCGATCCATAGCTTCCGGTGTGTATGTCATCTCCCGACCAGGGCAGGTATCAATCATGATCAATCGCTTCGACCACGCCCGGCCCGTCTCCGGGGCCGTCTTTGTCATCACCTTCCTCGTCTGGGCATGGGCGCCGGGTATCGTCCTCGGGCAGTCCGGCAGCGGAACGGTAAGCGGCGTGGTATCCGATGCCACCACCGGTAATCATCTTCCGGGCGCCAATGTCCTGATTCTCGGGACCTCCCGCGGTGCCGCGACGGACGTTGACGGCGAATACGCAATTCCAAACGTACCTGCCGGGTCGTATCGTCTGCGTGTTTCATACATCGGCTATGAGCCCGTAACGCGCGAGATCACGGTGGATGGTGATACGGGCGTCGACGTCGCGCTGTCGGTTTCGCAGTTGCGTACGGAAGGGGTTGTCGTCCTCGGCAGCCGTGCGCAGGGGCAGGCGAAAGCGCTCAGCCAGCAGAAGAACGCTGCGAATATCACAAACGTCGTCGCGGCAGACCAGATCGGGCAGTTCCCGGACGCGACAGCACCGGATGCGCTGCAGCGTGTGCCGGGAATCGGTGTGCAGCGCGATCAGGGTGAAGGTCGTTTCATCCAGATCCGTGGCGGGGCGCCGCAACTGACGACCGTGACGTTCAACGGCGAGCGGATTCCGTCGCCGGAAGGGGACGTGCGGCAAATTGCGCTTGACGCCGTTCCGACGAGCATCCTTCAATCGATCGAAGTCTCGAAGGCAATTACGCCCGACATGGATGCGGATGCCATTGGCGGGGCCGTTAATCTCGTCACGCGACGGGCGCCGTCCACAGCCACGTTCAGCGTCGAAGCAGCGGGCGGATTTGCACCCATTCGTGAACAGGGCTCCGGCAAGGG
>NZ_DAXETW010000133.1:0-2929 GCF_051155795.1 Longibacter sp. | reverse complement strand
CGTGGTTCGTCTTGGAGGAGCCGGAGGGGGCGCGGTAACGAGGCGCTCCCGTGGATTCGTGTCCGGGCTCGGTGAAAAAATGGCGGCTGCAGGTCGACCGGGCGGAGAGACGGAGGAGGTGTGCCCGAGTCAGTTCGAGCGACCGGCGGCGACCGTCTGATTCTGTAAATCGGCTGATTCAATGATCTCGGCACGCGTCCCGTTCCACCGCATCAGCCGGGCTTCGGTTGGCGTCAGGGTGGCAAACGTTCGGTCTGCAAACCAGGTGCCGGTATTCAGATAGACGCCCCGGCGCTCCGTTTGAAGGGTCGGGACGTGAGAGTGTCCCATGACTACGACGTCAGCACGACCGTCGCGGAGAAGCGCTGCGCCCCTCCGGGACAGGGCCTCCACCAGGTCGGGGTTCGTGGACGGATCGTGGATCTGGCGGCTGACCCACTGGGCGAGGGCGATTCCGGTGTTGGCGGGGAGAAGGGTCCTGTAGAGGGTGACGCAGACCGGGTGCCGGAGAAAAGACCGAAACCGCGTGGTGAAGCCTCCGGCTGCTCCGGCCAGGTGATCGCCATGTGCACAGTAGAGGCGGTGGTCGTAGTGCGTGCTGCTGCAGGCATCGGGGACAACGGTCACACCGAGTTCCTCTTCGAAGTACCGCCGGTGCCACGGGTCGTGATTCCCCAGGAGGTAGGTGACGGGAATGCCTCGATCGGTGAGGGCCGCGATGTGTCCCTGGAAGCGCACGAATCCCTTGGGCACCACCCGATCGTACTCAATGAATGCGTCGAACACGTCGCCGACGAGGTACAGATGCTCGAGGCGGTCGTCGAAGGCCTCAAGGCACCGGAGCAGATCGGCTTCGGCGGTGCGATCCTCCGACCGCATCCCGCGGCGGCCGAAGTGCATGTCCGATACGAAAAGGACCACGACGTTGGGAAATGACGAAGGAAGGAAACGGTTGCTCTTCGTGCCGAACGCTGGTCGCGGCGGCGCGTAGGACGATGTTGAAATGAACGGGCTGCCGCACCGATCCCCCAGGTGTTCAACGAATGGGTGTGCGGCGGGTCCTCGATCGATGCTTTCAGCCTCCCGTATGAACCGACAGACGTACTACCGGCCGCCCACGCAATTCTCCGTGTTTCCGCCGGTCATCAAGAACCTGCTGATCATTAACGGGCTGTTCTTTCTCGCGGCTCAGGTGGCGGCACCGCAACACGGAACGCTCCTTTCCGAGTTGCTCAACTACATGGCACTCTATCCGCCCGGTAGCGGCGAGATGGGCGTCTCCTACTTCGGATCGCGAGGGGACATTCCGGGCTTCTGGCCCTGGCAGATCGTGACGTACAGCTTTCTCCACAGCCCGGCAACCTTCGGCCACATCCTCTTCAATATGTTCGGTCTCTGGATGTTTGGCGTCCAGATCGAAAATCGCTGGGGCTCGCAGCGCTTCGCAATCTTCTATTTCGCCTGCGTGATCGGTGCGGCCATCCTTCACCTCTTTATGGTCAATGCTCCGGTACCGACGGTCGGAGCGTCCGGCGGCGTCTTCGGCGTACTCGTCGCGTTCGGCGTTCTGTTCCCGAATCAGCCGATTTATCTCTACTTCCTCTTCCCGATCAAAGCCAAGTGGCTCGTTGCCGGCCTGATGGCACTGGAACTGTTCTACGGCTTCTCCGGCGGCCAGACCGGCGTTGCGAACTTCGCCCACCTGGGCGGCGCGTTCGTCGGCTTCATGCTGACGCAGTACTGGCGAGGCAAGCTGCCGGGCGTAACCCCCGAGCGTTCAGATCAGTCGTGGGGATAAGAGGTTAGGTTTGAATGCATTGGACCGGACACTCCGACGCCGGGGACAGACCTATGGGCCGGGTTGCATGTCCGAAAACCTGAGGTCTCGGATCAAATCAGCGACGGAGGGTACGTACTTCGCCTGGCCGGGTCGGGGCTTCTTGAGCTTCGATCGGCAAACGAAACGCTGGCGTCCGCGTCCGTTGAAAGCCGCGGTCGCACGTGGCGGCATCTGCGATTGGAGATTGACGATGGCGAGATCTATGCGTATGTCGACGGCAAGCTCGCGCTCACGGCCACCGACCCGGCCTTCGCTCCGCTCGGCGTCGCATACGCAGGCGTTGTCGCCAACCGTGCGGCTGCTCAATTCGACCACTTTCGTGTGTACCCACTTGAGGCGTCCGTCGAGTCCACGTCGCACGATCCAGGCACGAAGGTGGCAACAATCGGTGTAGGCCCCCGCGGCGAAGAGGTCATCACCGCACGCGACATGCTGGGCCGCACGGTCGCATCCATCGGGCCGGACGGCATACCGGCCTCAACGAGTGTCTCGTATCAGTGGCGACGCCATCAGAGCGCCTTCGACCCACAGACGCCGCACCAGTCCCTCTCGACATCGATTCGTGGGACAAGCGGTGCGTATGAAAGCTTCGACCGGGGCGGGCGACACGCGTAGTACGTCTCGGACGCGGATAACGGGGCGACGACCACCTGGTCGATGCGCGATGGACGTCTAGAAATGACCAGTTCGGCAGGGGCTACAGGTGCTGAGCCGGACTTCTTCTATCTCGACCTCGGTGAGCCGCTCACGGGCCGGGTCTCGGCGGCGATATCGGTGCGTACGACCAATAGCCATGATGGCGCAGCCTTCGGACTCGCGCTTGCAGGCTCCGAGTGGACAATACAAAATGCTGCACCGGGTCGCGCAGCCTGGGGGGGGGTACCGCCGGGCATCGGTTTGCGACGCCCAATCCCGAACAGGGCAACGGAGCGATCGACGCAGGTGCCCTCCAGGATCGCTTCGCGGGGCATGCGCTCAGGTCCAGCGGTGCCAGTGGCACAAGCGAGAGAACGTGGTCAGCTACCTCCCGGTGGCCGACCAATCTGCCTGGCGGAAGAAGCTGCAGCGCGCCTACCAGGAGCCCAGCTA
>NZ_DAXETW010000132.1:0-19414 GCF_051155795.1 Longibacter sp. | reverse complement strand
GCAGCCTGGCAGGAAAACTAAATGAGAAGGGTCATCCGTACGCAACGAGAATGACGCCCAGCACGACGAGAGCGAGCCCGAACAGGCGCCGCCGGCTGACGCGAAACTGCGGCAGCCCGAACCAGCCGAAGTGATCGGATACTGTCGAGAAGCTGAGGTTGGCCGCGACCGACAGGCAGAGGGTCAGCGCGACACCGAGCACGGGCACGACGATGTTCGCGATCATCACAATGGCGACGCCAAGCACACCGCCGAGAAACGTGTATCGGGGAGCGCGTCGGAGGCGCTCGGGGACGACGGGCTGCCGGCGGGGAAGGACGATGAGCGCGGCGAACAGGGTCCCGACAAGGTGCACGACAAAGGACCCTTCCAGCACCCCGATATGCTCACCGAGGGTGGCGTTCAACCGTATCATGAGGGCGACGAAGACCCCCGCGAGGATCGAAGCGCCTCCCGCGAGCAACACGTCCGGGTCGCCCGGAATCGATCGACGAAGCGTGCGCATCAGGGTGGACATGGGCGAAGGACGGGATGGGTCGGGGTGATGCTGAACGGTCAAGCTATGCGATACGTGGGCAAATTCGGGCTCCAGGCCTGCAGCCGGAACGAAATTGGTGGAGCCTTTGTCGACGGCGCTCCATTTGCAACCGCTGTACCGGGCTTTTTCCCGCTCGTAACGCACGTTTCACCGAAACCTAAACGCGTCATTTGGGAAAGGAGCCCCGGCGCACGCTTATTGTAGATTGTGAACCTGGTTGGCGAATGTCCTTCCCCCGATGACGTTGAGAATCTTCGCCGCTGTCGCGGTGGAGAACGCATTCGACAAACCGCCTGTGAACTGTTTCAAGGAACCTCTGTCGTGGTGGGCGTTCGGTTCACACGATGGAGGTCATAGACGTTGCCCTCGTCTCCCCGCCGTTCGTCTCGCGTCCCATGCACGCACCCGACATGCCGACTCTCGCCCCCTCGATGATCGCCGCCGACTACGGTCGGCTCGACGCCCAGGCCCGTGAAGCTCTTGATGCCGGAGCGGAGTGGCTCCACATCGACGTAATGGACGGCCACTTCGTCCCCAACATCACGATCGGTCCCGGCGTTGTGAATGCGCTTCACCCGGTCGCGAACGAGTACGACGCCCTTCTGGACGTCCACCTCATGATCGAGAACCCGGAGCGCTACATCGACGCGTTCGCGGATGCCGGCGCCGGTGTTATCACGGTGCACGCCGAGGCGTGCCCGCACCTGCACCGCGTCGTGCAGCAGATTCAGGCAGCGGGATGCCGTGCCGGCGTTGCGCTGAACCCCGCCACGCCGCTCGGGCATCTCGAAGCGATTCTCCCAAAGGTGGATCTGGTCCTCGTGATGTCCGTCAATCCCGGCTTCAGCGGACAGGCGTTCATTCCCCAGTCCACGAACAAGATCCAGCGCCTGCGCCGGCAGTTGAATGCGCTGGGGTCGAAGGCCCGGTTGGAAGTGGACGGCGGCGTCAAGCCCGGGAACGCGCTGAAGCTGGTGCAGGCCGGAGCTGATGTGCTCGTGGCCGGCAGCGCCGTCTTCGGGGGCGACGACACGGTCGAGCAAAACGTCGAAGCCTTCCGGAGTGCCCTCACCCTGAAGGTGTAACCTCCTCGTTGACTACTTTTCGGGATCTCCCCGACCATGGACTTGAAGGATTTGACCGACCACGTCTGCGTCGTCACCGGCGCGAATTCGGGGATCGGAAAGGCAACCGCCATCGGGTTGGCAGAGCAGGGTGCTCGTGTCGCCATGGTGTGCCGAAACAGAGATCGCGGCCAGGCCGCACGCAAAGACATCGTCGCCGCCTGTAGCCACGACCGAGTCGATCTTCACCAGGCGGACCTCGCCGTGCAGTCCGACGTACGCGCCCTCGGCGAACGCCTCTCCGCCACGTACGACCGGATCGACGTCCTGGTCAACAACGCCGGCGTGTTCGAGGGACACCGATCCGAAACGGGCGATGGCATCGAAAAGACGCTGGCGATCAACCATCTGGCGCCGTTCCTGCTAACGCACATCCTGATCGACCGAATGCTGGCGACCGCCCGGACCCACGGGGAGGCGCGCATCGTGAACGTGGGGTCGGAGGCGCATCGTGGGGTCCGTATCGACTTTGACGACCTGCAGGGCGAAACCAGCTACTCCGGCCTCCGAGCGTACGGGCGATCGAAGCTGGCGAACGTGCTATTCACCCACGAGCTTGCTCGACGCATCCACGAGACGGGCGTCACGGCCAACTGCGTGCATCCGGGCGTCGTGTCCACCAACATCTGGCGCGGCACGGACTGGCTGTCCCGCATCGCGCGACTCTTCAACTGGTTCTACGATGCCCCCGAAACGGGGGCGGAAGGGCCGGTCTATCTCGCCGCCTCACCGGCGGTGCGTGGCATCAATGGGCAGTACTTCAACGGTACGGAACAGGTAAAGCCGGCCGTGGCCGCGTTCGACGAGAAAACAGCCGCCCGCCTCTGGCGCATGAGCCGCGAACTCACCGGGATGCCGGTCGGGGACGAAAAGGAATTGCTGTGAGGTTCGGGGTGTGGGGTCTGAGGTGTGAGGTTTGGGGAGGGACGGACGCTTTCGCTGTTTGTCTTTGCGTCGATGCCTATGTTTGGCGCTGGCTCTGATTGAACGTAGTGCCGTAACCTGAGGTCGCATCCCGCCCATGCGGTTTCCCCTTCGCCCTTCGACTTCGCACCTTCGCCCTGCAAATGACCACCGTCGACGTTGTCCTGCCCGTCCCGGTCGATCAGACCTATTCGTACGGCGTGCCACCGGAGATGCGCGGTGCCGTGGTCGTCGGGGCTCGCGTACTGGTGCCGTTCGGGAATCGGCGGCTCACAGGCGTTGTGGCCGCACCGGGGCCCGATCCCGAGTCGGTCGATTTCGCGCTGAAGAACATCCTCGACGTGCTGGACGACCGTCCGGCGTGCTCGGAGGAGATGCTGCGTCTCACGAAGTGGATTGCCGAGTACTACGTCTGCAGCTGGGGCGAGGCCATGAAGGCGGCTCTGCCGTCCGGGATCAGCGTCGAGAGTACGCGGCGACTGCGGCGGACGGACGAGCCGCCGGGGCAGTGGACCGAGCACGAGCAGGCCGGACCGCTGCTGGCGGATCTCGAGGACCGGGACGATACGACGCTGAGCGCGGTCCGCAAGCGCCTCGGGACGACGGTGCCGCTGGCGCTGATCCGACGGCTGGCGGCGGAGGAGATCCTGGACGTCGAAACAGAGCTGCGCGACGCCCGGGTCTCGGCGAAGACGGCGGTCCACGTCCGGTTTGCGCCTGCCTTTCAGCATCCTTCCGCGGCGGCCGATCTCGTCGAACAACTCCGCGGGTCGAAGCAGAAAGCGCTGATCCGGGCCCTGGCTGGGTTTCGGGAGGAGGGCACCTCGGAGCCGCTTCGTACGGACCTGCTCGAGCGGGCGGAGGCGGCGCACTCGTCCCTCAGCAGTCTGGTGGACAAAGGGATGGTGGAGACCGTCGAGAAAGAGGTTTTGCGCTCCCCGCTGGACGACCTGCCGGATCCCGGTCCGCCGCCTGATCACACGCTTCACGACTCACAGCAGGAGGCCTACGACGCGATTGCCGGAGCCGTCCGCGAGCAGCAGTATGGCACCTTCCTGCTGCACGGCGTGACGGGGAGTGGGAAGACGGAAGTCTACATTGCCGCGCTGAAGGACGTCCTCAAGCAGGGGCGCACCGGCATCATCCTCGTGCCCGAGATCGCACTGACGCCGCAGACGGTGCAGCGCTTTCGCTCCCACTTCGGAGACACCATCGCCGTCCTTCATTCCCAGATGAACATGGGGGAACGCTTCGACGCATGGCGGCAGCTGCGCGACGGTGACCTGTCGATCGCCATCGGCCCGCGGTCCGCCATTCTCGCCCCCCTCGACAACCTCGGGCTCATCGTCGTGGACGAGGAGCACGAGTCGTCGTACAAGCAATTCGACCCGGCGCCGCGGTACCATGCGCGCGATGTCGCCGTGATGCGGGCCTACCTGAACGACGCCGTGTGCGTCCTGGGGAGCGCGACGCCGAGCCTGGAGTCGGTCATGAACGCCGAGTGGGGCAAGTACACGCGGCTCGATATGCCGGAACGGGTGCCGGACTCGTCCGGTCGGTCCGCGGAGCTTCCACAGGTGGAGATTGTGGACCTCACGCTGCAGAAGCGCAAACACCAGCTCGAGGGCGCACTCTCTGAGCCGCTCCGGACCGCCATTCGCGCCCGCATCGACCGGGGGGAGCAGACCATTCTGCTGCAGAACCGCCGGGGATTTGCACCGGTGATCGAGTGTGACGACTGCGGGTGGGCGCCGCTCTGCCGTGATTGCTCGGTCACGATGACGCTCCACAAGACGCGGTCCGGCGGACGGATGCTGCAGTGTCATTACTGCGGGCGAACCGAGAGCCCGGTACAGGCCTGCCCGGAGTGCAATTCTCGCGACCTCCACCAGATCGGTACCGGCACGCAGCGCGTCGAACAGGAGCTGCACGACGTTTTCCCGGATGCCGAGGTGTTACGCATGGACCGCGACACCACCCGAAAGAAGCACGGGCATCACGCGATTTTGAGCCAGTTTCGCGCCGGGGCCGACATTCTCCTGGGCACGCAGATGATTGCGAAAGGCCTGGACTTCAGCCGGGTCACGCTCGTCGGCGTCGTCGATGCGGATGTGGGACTCTTGCTGCCCGACTTTCGTGCGGAGGAGCGTACGTTCCAGCTGCTCACGCAGGTCGCAGGGCGTGCAGGACGAAAAGACCTGCGGGGGGAGGTCATCCTCCAGACACGCAACCCGGACCACGCTGCCCTGCAGTTTGCGATCGACCACGACTTCGACGGCTTTGCTGCCTCCGAACTGGAGGACCGGCGCGCCCTCGGGTATCCGCCGTACGGTCATCTCGCCACCGTCGAATTCCGCGGTCCGAAAGAGCCGCGCGTCGAGCGCCTGGCCGAGAACTGGACGGATATGCTACGCGACCACAGTTCCGCGAACGTGCTCATCGGCGACCCCTCGCCGGCCTCCGTCAAGCGCGTCAAGAAGCAGTTTCGTTATCGCACGGTCCTGAAGTCTCGCCAGTCGCAGACATCGATCCAGACCGCGCTGCGCCGCACCGAGGATTCGTACGGTAGCGTCCCGAACGGGTATCACGTGTCGATCGACGTCGATGCCGTCGGGTTGCTCTGACGTGGGGATGTGTCAGGGTGCTGACGTGCGAACGTGGGCACGGAAAGAGGTATTGAGGCTCGTCCCAAGGCTGCTTCCGATGCCCCTCGGAATGTCACGATCTCAGGTTTGATATTATATCTGGTCAATCAACAGACCGGAGCGGCCTCTCCCGCTCCCTGGTGCCGATTTTTGGCTTGACCCAAAAACCGGCTAAAAAGGTCAAGGCCTGCCGAAGATCGGCTGAGGGTCCGGCCCACTACGCTGAAATTCTTCGAACTCAACCTCTCTATCGGACTGGAATCTCAATCTGGCGGGTCGCTTCGAGGTTTCAGACAAGAAGAATTTCCCCGCCAATGCGTGGGATCAGTCTGCAGTGGAGGGAAATGAAGGGGCGCTCCGTTTCCCAGCCCCTCTAAGCGCCGATCTTCGCAAGGGCCAACGGCTCTATGAGTGATGCCCGGGGATAAATGTGTGAACGTCCGCTGTGCGTCTTGGCAAGGAATCGCGGGCAGTCCCTCCCGGCCTCGCGCGGTCCGGCGCATCAGGCGGCGAAGGGAGGACGCGACCTGAACGACGTGCTGTCTGAGCGAGCCCCGCTCGCGAGTCCACGGGATGACCCTCCAGGCCCTTTGAATTCGTTCCGCGACGCGAGCGTAGCGAGCTAGTGCCGGTTTGGTGCGACGCGAGCACAGCGAGCTAGTACCGGTTGGTGTGGCGAAAGGCGTAGCGCTAGACGAAGCGCGGTATGACGGGCGACGGGAGCGAAGCGAGCTAGTGCCCGTTTGGTGCGACCGACCTGAGCGAAGCGAAGTAGTACCCGTGGTGATTTTTCGCGGCTCGTTTTTTTTTGGTCGCTCAGAAAACTGAGCCAGCATTGGGCTTACCGCATCGCAGCCATCACCTCGTCGGCATCCGCATGATCCGATTCCTTCTCGGGGACGGAGCGCTCGACCTCGGCATAACATGTTTCCGTCTCCCAGAGCTGCACGCGGATCGTGTGCACGCCGTGGCGGCGCAAGACGGCACCGCCCTCGGTCCGCAGATGGTCGGCGACATGCCGTGCCAGATTCTCCGCCGTGGAGTCGTACGGAAGCACGTACATCTTGGAGTCCAGTGCCTCCATCGCGTCACGAAGGTCCGTGTCCGACTCCCGGATGAGGGTCGCATGGTCCATCGCGTCCACGAGAGGCATCAGTAACCGCTTCACGTGCTTGAAGTCGATCAGCATGGCCCCGCCGCCGGGCGTGTCGCTCTTCGGCTCCCCTTCAAGCTCCACCATCATGCGATACGAGTGGCCGTGCACGAATCGACACGGGCCCTCGTGCCATGGCAAACGGTGCGCTGCCTCCCAGCGAAATCGTTTGGAGACCTTCATGGTAATGTCGTGCGGTGTCGAATTCCTTCGCGATCATCTCATATACCTGCGACCCTCCGCATTGTCTCATTCGTGATCATGAAGGTCGGACGGATCAGCGCGGAGAGGGCCTGCTTCGACCCGCTCTGTACGCTCACAGCCATTCGATCCAAAGGTACGTACGATACGGCAGACCTCGACGCCGCCTTCCGTTACCTTGGCGAATCAGGAGTAGGAAGTACAGGCATGGTATCGCGGTGTGCAGTGCCCGGTCACCGCTCACGTCTTTCATGCCTCGACAGACCGCTCGGCGCCCACCCTCACATCCGGCTCCGGCGTCCTGTCGTGACTCGGGCTGATGGCGGGACGGGCGTATCGGCGCAGGGATGGATCATGTGCCGCTGACGTCTTCTCGCATGCGCCCCCGGCTTTCGGTCTCTTCATCCGGGAGTTCTTCCTCCTCCGCTTCCCATGCTATCTCCGACTCGAACCAAGAGGATTCTATTATGGCTCATCATCACGGCATGAACGAATTGGAAGGCATGCCGGCCTTCTGTCACTACGGTCACGAGCATCAACGTGGCGATCGCTTCGGGCGCATGTTCAACCTCGCGCCCCTATACACCCCTGCGGAGGAGCTCCGATCGCTCGGCGCCCCGGGCGGACCGATGGACGGCGGCACCGGCACGGATCGGACGGACTCCGTTCCGGTCGGACAGATCTTCTTCGGCCAGTTCGTCGACCACGACATCACGCTGGACGTGACATCGAGCCTGTCGGGCGTGAGCAGCGCCGGGGAAACGCCGAACGTTCGGACCCCGACGCTGGACCTCGACTCCATCTACGGCGGTGGGCCGGAATCCACGCCGTTCCTCTACCGCCAGGCGGGTCGCTTCCCCGGTGCTGAACTCCTAACCGGCGCACACGGAACGGCCGCCTCCATCGACGACAATGGAAGCACCGTGCCGCAGCCGCCGGGGCTGGCGCAGTACGACCTGTGGCGCTCCCCGGACGGAACGGCCGTCATCGGCGATCCGCGGAACGATGAGAACCGGGTCATCTCGCAGATGCAGCTTGCGATGATCCGCTTCCATAACGGGATCCTGCAGACGCTGGCCGACGAAGGGCTCCACGGCGAGACGTTCGAGGGCGAAGAGCTGTTCGAGGAGGCGCAGAAGCTCGCACGCTGGCACTACCAGTGGGTGATCCTGCACGAGTTTCTGCCGCACATGTGCGGGGAAGCCATGGTGTCGCGTATCCTCGGCAACGGACGGCAGTTCTACTGCCCGAGCGCGAAGGATCTGCCGTTCATACCGATCGAGTTTGCCGTCGCGGCGTATCGCTTCGGGCACTCGATGATTCCCCAGAAAGTCCAGATCCAGAAGAACGGGTCGTCGCTCGAGGTCTTCGGGCGCACGCTGGGACGCGGATTCACGCCGCTCGACAATACGGACGCCGTCGTCGACTGGCACGAGCTGACGGAGACTGAGGAGAATCGCGTGGTGCAGATGGCGGAGAAGCTGGATCGGGCCCTGGCCTCCGACCTGCTTGATCTTCCGTTCATCCAAACGGGCGAATCGTCCCTTGCCACCCGGAATCTCCTCCGCGGGCAGGCCTTTATGCTACCGTCCGGAGAACAGGTGGCTCGCGCCATGGGCCGGGACGAAACGGAGATCGAGCAGATTTCCGACGCCGCACAGTCGATCGCGTCCGATGTCGACCTGAGTTCCGGCACGCCACTCTGGTTCTACCTGCTCGTCGAAGCGGAGCAAATCGGCCGCGAACAGGAAGAGAACGTCTTCCAGGAAGGTGAAGGCCTCGGCCCGGTCGGCGCCCGGATCGTTGGCGAGACGATCGTGGGCCTCATCGAGCTGGATCCGCGCTCGTTCCTTGCACGCGACCGGTCCTGGAATCCGGTCAGCGACGGCATCGGCGTGCAAACACTCGGCGAGATGTTGACCTTCAAACAGGTGCCGGCCCACGCGTAAGAGCCGACGTCGGCACCTGTAGTCATCCCGGAAAGCCGGACCGCGGGCGACAGGGGCGTCCAGGGTCCGGCTTTCGTATGGTCTACCGGCAGACGTCACGCACGGGTCAACCGTTTCCTTCACGCGTCGACGTCCTCGGGCGCCGCGTCCGTCTCGTCCGTCGCCGACGAGACCGGAAGCCGGTAGCGGACCGGGCGCTCGCTTCGAAGCGCCAGGCCGCGGTCCACGGCCGTCATGAGCCAGTCCCGTGCCTGACCGAGTCGCACATCCGCCAGCATGTCGCGGACGTCCTTCGCACTTCGCGGGCGATCCAGTAGCTGGCGGAGCGTCGGCCAGATCTGGGCAAACAGCTCCGCTCCGGCATCTGCCATCTGTTCGACCTCCACAGGCGAAGGATCGCGGTGGCCGTCGACGTCGGCCGGTCCCTGCAGCCAGTCGAGAAGGTGCCGCGAGCTTCTGAGCATGCGCCGGCTGAACGGACGCGCCCCTGCCTCAATCAGGGCTCGATTGCCCGAGGACAGCGGCGCCTCCGCCCGAACCAGGAGCCGACCGGCACGAACCGCCCCGCGTCCCACGCGCTGTAGGTGGTCCATCGCTGCCGCCCACGTCTGCCCCTGCCGGTCCCGAGACTCAACCACGAGGATCCCGGCCGCCAGCGCGTACATCAAGCGCACCCCGGACGCAGAGGTCGCCCGCGGTGCGGCCGTCGGCGCAACGGCCGACACCAGCACCATCCTTCCGCCGTCGATCGCCGACTGCACCGAGTCCCGACACGCCGCCGCGCCCAGCCCGGCCGGCAGAACGCCGACCATCGATGCACGCGTATCGCGAGCCATGTCAACAAGCGCCTTCGTGACGCCGCTACGACCGCCGGCCACAACAGGTACGCCGTCCCCCGCGCAGCGCTCGACAACACGTCGGGCAAACGCGAGGGCTGCTTCCCCGGCCTCCCGCGACCCGGCCACGGCGATAGCGCTTTGACCCAGCAGGGCCGGGTTGCCCACTCCGTACAGAAGCGCCGGAGCCCGGTGGCGCATGCGCCGGCGTACCGCCGCCGGATATGACGTATCGCTCCGGGGCAGCACCCACCCGCCGGCTTTTCCCCAAGCCTCCAACCCCTCCAGCACGGACGCTTCTTCCTCCAGCAGGGCAAGCAGTCGGCCGGATGTGATCGCGCCGGTGTCGGGAAGAGCATCCAGCCGGACTCGGCCCTCCGGCTCCCACAGATCCGCGGGCCGCATATCGTTCTGCTGAAGCCAGGCGGCGAGCCGGTTGTACGCATTCAAGTCGAGCGGACGTGGCCCGTCCGGGGATCGCAACGCAGAGCACAGGACAAGAACGGCTCGGCCATCCGCACCGAGGTCCGTGTCCGGAACCGATATCGTTTCAGGCATGGCTACACAGAGTCGAAAGGAGACGATTGACGGGTCTTCTGACGCAGCCCTCACCGAATCGAAAGGCCGCTCCCCAGAAAAGCCGTTTCGCTCTCTACGGTCAAGCAGATCGACGCCTCGGAAGGGATCTTTATATTTAAGTCATAAAACACCACATATTTATATTCTTATGTTATCTCTAAAAGACGTTTGTCACCGTGATCCAATCATGTGCACGCCACGAGAGCCGGGACGAGGGGCCCAGATCCAATGAAGCTTCTCACATCTTACGGTTGTATTTCTCCGGTGCGCTGGATTGTATGAGCACCCGCTCTACCCATTCCTTCGGATACCGTCATGCGCTTCCTCCACACGGCTGACTGGCACCTCGGAAAGCTCCTCCACGGCGTTCACCTCACGGAGGACCAGCGGTACCTGCTCGACCAGGTTGTGGAGATAGCACACGAGATGGATCCGGACGCAGTCATCGTCGCCGGTGACGTGTACGACCGATCCGTCCCGCCGGCAGAAGCCGTCGAGCTTCTGGACGACGTGCTGACCCGGTTCGTCGTCGACGTGGACGTGCCGGTCATCGTGATCGGCGGCAATCACGACAGCGCAGATCGGCTTGATTTCGGCTCCTCCATTCTCGAGCGGCAGGGCCTGCACGTCTTCAGCAAACTGCGTGAGTCGCCGGGTCACGTGACGATCGAAGACGCCCACGGCCCCGTGCATCTGCTCGCATTTCCCTTTGCCGAACCGGCGATGGCGCGGTCGGTCTTCGGGGACGACGAGATCCGATCGCATGACGACGTGCTGGCCGCTCAGGTGGCGTCGGCGTCGGACCGCATCCCGGACGGCGAACGAGCCATCGCCATCGCCCATGTCTTCGCGCAGGGCGGCGACCTCGCCGACTCCGAGCGGACACTGTCGATCGGCGGCGCGGAAACGGTCCACGTCTCCCGATTCGATCGCTTCTGCTACTCGGCCCTCGGTCACCTGCATCGCCGGCAGCACATCGGCGCGTCGGACGAAGCCGCACCACCGAACGTGCGCTACAGCGGGTCGCTGATGAAATACTCCTTCAACGAAACCGGCCACGACAAGTCCGTCCACGTGGTCGACGTCGACGCAGACGGCAGCTGCACGGTCGACACCGTTTCCCTTACCCTGCGACGGGACCTGCGACGGATCGAAGGCACCCTGCAGCAGATCCTCGATGGACCGGTGGACGAGGACGCCGCGCAGGACTACATCTGGGTCACGCTTACCGACGACGGGCCCGTTCATGACGCGATGAGCCGTATCCGTGAGGTGTACCCGAACGCCCTCCACGTAGAGCGTCCGCGCCGGGTGGAAACCAACGAGCTGCAGCAACTGACCGGCGACGCATCCTCCCTCTCGGTCGACGAGGTCTTCGAGCAGTTCTTCACGTATGTCACCGGACGCGATGACATGGATGAACGGTACCGTGGCGTTCTCGAAGATGCGCTCGAACGCTCCCCGTCCGACCCCTGAGACGCATCCCGACGTGAACCGCCAGCCCGCATTTCGCCCTCCCCATTTCGCCGTCGCATGACCCCGCTCCGTCTCACGCTTCGCGAGTTTGG
This sequence comes from Longibacter sp., assembly GCF_051155795.1. Taxonomy (NCBI): domain Bacteria; kingdom Pseudomonadati; phylum Rhodothermota; class Rhodothermia; order Rhodothermales; family Salisaetaceae; genus Longibacter; species Longibacter sp. Next base: position 7,897 of record NZ_DAXETW010000132.1, on the reverse strand, counting down.
CCCGTACACCGACCAGCAGACCATCGACTTCACGTCGCTCGGGGGGCAACGTCTGTTCCTGATCCACGGTCCAACGGGCTCGGGAAAAACGGCCCTGCTCGATGCCATCTGCTTCGGGCTCTACGGGGAAACGTCCGGAGACGAGCGCGACGGGCACGAACTTCGGAGCGACTTTGCAGCCGACGATGCGCCCACGGAAGTAGAGCTCGACTTTCGGCTCGGACAGCGCACATTCCGCATGACCCGGCGTCCGCGGCAGGAGCTGGCGAAACAGCGGGGCGACGGGTTCACCACGCACAGCGAGGAGGCGACCCTCTGGGAGCGGACCAAGCTCACCGATGAGGGGAGACAGCGAGGCGGCGACGGTGACGTCGTCGCAGAGGGAAAGCGGGACGTTGACGCGGCCATCCACGAGTTGCTCGGCTTCGAGGTCGACCAGTTCCGCCAGGTGGTGATGCTGCCGCAGGGCAAGTTTCGCCGCTTCCTCGCGTCGAGCTCCAGCGACCGGGAGGACCTTCTCAAGGTGCTGTTCGAAACGAGCCCGTTTGAGAACCTGCAGGACACGCTCTTCGAGATGAAGAAGGAGGCGCGTGAGGAGGTCCAGCGGATCCGGGACCGGCAGTCCGTCGAACTGGAGCGTCACGGGGTTGAGACGGTCGAAGGTCTGGAGGCGAGGCGCGACAAGGCGACCCGCGTTCTTGAGCATGCGACGGACCGGCTGGATACGCTGAAAGCGCGACGGGAAGACGCGATGGAGGCGCTGCAGTCGGCTCGGAAGGACCGGGAGACACTGGATGAATTGCACGAAGCCAGAAACGAACTGGCGGCCCTCGAAAACAGCACGGACGCGCATAACGAGAGAAAATGTACGCTCCGGGCGGCGGAGCAAGCTGCGAACGTTGCTCCCTACGAGACCGCCCTTACGGAGCGTCGCGAGGAAGCGGACGAGGCCCGAGAGGTTTTGGAGGACGCCCTCTCCACGCGTGACGAGGCAAAGGCCCGGCTCGAGTCGGCCGAAGATGCGTACGAGAACGAGCAGGAACGGGACGATGAACGGGCGTCTCTGCGACAACAGCTTAGCACGCTGGACGACCTCGCGGACACCGTCGATGAACTGGGGCGCGTGGACGAAGAGCTCGAAGACGCCGCGCGCCGGCAGGAGGAGGCGCGGGCACGGCAATCCGAGTCGGAGGCGAAGAAGGCCGACGTTAAGGACGAGCGGGAAAGCACCCGGGAGCGCCGCGCCGACAAACAGCAGCTTGCGGGTCAGATCGATTTTCTCAAGACAAAGGCCGAAGACGCCCATCGTCGCCTCGAAGAAGCGTCCACGCTCGCCCAGAAGCGCGATGAGCTTCAGACTGCCGAAGCCGCCGTACGGGAGGCGAACGAAGCCGTCGATACGTGCGAGTCCCGCCTGACCGACGCGGAGGCGCACCTGGACGGGTTGGAGCAGCGACGCATGGAGGGCTACGCGACCGTGCTGGCCCGGGACCTCTCGGACGGCGAACCGTGCCCCGTCTGCGGTGGACGCGAGCACCCGCAGCCGGCGACCGGTGCCCACGACGTGCCGGATCCGACCGAACTCGAGGAGGCCCGTGCGGCCGTCACGGCGGCACGCAAGGCGCTTTCCGATGCACGCGACCGGCGAAGCGATGCCCGTGCCGAAGAGGCGCGTATCCAGACGACCATCGAGACCATCTTCTCCCGCGACGAAGACCTGGCGGACACCGACCCGGACACCCTCCGCGAAACCCGGAACAGCGCGCAGGACCGCCTCGACGCAGCTCGGACCGCACAGGAGGAGCTGATCACGCTGGACGAGGCCATCGCGCGCTACGATGAAGAGTTATCCGATCTGGAAGAAGAAATCTCCGCGGCTCAATCGATCGTGCAACAGGTGAAAACCGAACGCACGCGGCTCATGTCCCGACGCGATACGCTGTCGGAGGATGTGCCGGAGAACCTGTCGACACCGGAGGCCCTTGACAAAGCGCGTGAAGCCGCGCAGTCGACGCTGGACAAGCTGGAGGGGGCCCTGGAGACCGCGACGCAGGAGCGGGACGACGCCCGGACGGCGTATACCGAAGCCAAAACGACGGTGGAGAACGCGCGGGTTCGCCTGGAAGACGCCACGGAGAAAGCCTCGACGGCGGAGGACCGCTTCCGCTCGGAGCTAAACCGCGCCGGATTCGAGCAGCGGTCGGCCTACGACGAGGCCCGGCGTCCGGAAGATGAGCGAGAGGAGCTCCGCCGCCGGATCGAGCAGTTTGAGTCGGACCTTAGCGATGCTCGCGGACGACTCGAGCGGGCACGCGAGGCCGCACAGGGGATTGACACCCCGGACGTGGAAGCTGCGGAGGCACAGACTCGCAGACTCGGGCGACGGCTCGATCAGCACCAGCAGCGCGTGTTCAACCTGCAGCGCACCGTCGACGACGCGCAGGACGGGCTCGATGCGCTCGCAGACCTCCGGCAGGCCCTTTCCGATGCGGACGATCGATACCGCGACGTTGGCGCACTGGCCGATGCGGCACGAGGGAAAAATGACCACAACCTCAGCCTCCAGCGGTTCGTGCTCGCCACCCGGTTGGAGGAGGTCCTCCAGATCGCCAACCAGCACGTGGCCCGGATGAGCCAGGACCGGTACCGCCTGCGTCGCCACGACGAGGTCCGCCACGGGGCGCGCGCAGCCGGGTTGGACCTGATGGTACATGACGCCTACACCGGCGCCGAACGGCCCGTCAGCACGCTGTCGGGGGGCGAAGGGTTTCAAGCCGCTCTGGCGCTCGCCCTTGGCCTCAGCGATGTCGTTCAGCGCGTCGCGGGCGGGCGCCACATCGAAACGATTTTTATCGACGAAGGCTTCGGCAGCCTCGACCCGGAGGCGCTCGACCGGGCGATGGAGTCGCTGGCCTCTCTGCAGGCCGGAGGCCGCCTCGTCGGCATTATTTCGCACGTGACCGACCTGAAGCAGCGGGTGCAGGCCCGGATCGAGGTATCGCCTTCACAGCAGGGCAGTACCGTCTCGCTCGTTAGATAGGCCTGTGGCGACTGCTGCCGTCCCACGAAACTTGCCGGTCCGGTTCAGGACGAAGCGTCCGCGCGGTTTTTGAGCTTCTCGGATGCCGCGTCCAGCAACTCCGCCGACTGCGCGCAGACGTCCTGTAGTTCTTCAATGTCACGACGCAGATCCTCGGGCGACTTTTCGTCCGATCGCTTTTCCTCGTATGCTGCCTCCAGCCGCTCGGACAGCGATCCAAGCGCGGTCGCGACCTGTTTGACCGTTTTCATCATCGCCATAAGACGGTATTCATCGGCCTCATACTCCATCCGACTCGACCTCGTGGATTCGTGATTGTACAGACGCGCATCGACCGGCGACATGAAGTGGCATTTCCGGGGATGCAGCGAAAACGAAAGCAGCACGACGGCGAGATCTCACCGCGGCGCAGCCTGCCCCACAGTATCGGTGGCAGCGGAGACGGACACAAACGCATCCGCGTCGGCGAACCATAGACCCGCCTGACGGATAGGCTCCTCTTGCAGCCGCTCCCAGGCTTCAACGTATGCGAGAATCTGTTGACGGTACCGGTCCCGGACGGACGCTTCTACATCGTCACCGACGACGCGATCACTCTTGAAATCGACGAGTGTCCACGCGCCATCGCGCCGGTACAGGAGATCGATGGCCCCGCGCGTAAGACGGTCGGGGGCCTCGTCATCCACGCGCACATCGATGAACCGATACTCCACACGCACGACGTCCGCCTCTCGGACCTCTTCCCAGATCCAGGATCCGCGAAAATCGGCAATCATCCGTTCGAGCGTTTCGACGCGGCGATCGATGATCACGTCTGTCATCCCCTCCTCGCGCTGAATCCCTTCCTGCACCAGCGCGTGCCGGAGCATCGACGCCGTCAGAGCGGGCGGGTCGTGCCGTTCCCGAATCAGCAGCTCCAACAAGTCGTGCAGCACGGTCCCGAGCGTGCGTCCGTACCCCGGCCGGTCGCCGGACCCTTCGTCGCCGGACGATTTCTGCCCCGTCACGCTGTCTTCGACGTATGTCTCCGTGCTCCCGGCATCCAGACGCGAGTGACGAGCCGCCTCGGATGCTGCCAGATCCGGGGTAGGAGCGGCGATGGCTTCAGACGCCTCATCCGGCGCTGAATCCGGCAACTCGAGTTCCGGTGCGATCTCGTCCGTCAGGTGCGGGTAGAGCGCTCCCCAGTAGCCCTCGCCCGCCTTTTTCGGGTAGGTGGACACGACGAGCAGGCGCTCTGCGCGGGTCGCTGCGACGTACAGGAGCCGGTGTTCTTCCGCCAGATCGCGCCGCTTCTCTTCCGTGATGAAGGACGCGTCGGTGTCCACGTACCACCCGCGGGGCGCGTGCGTGATGGTCGAGTAGATGCCCTCCCCGCGAACAACGGGCACCACCACGTCATCCTCCGCCCGCCGCACGTGGTGCTCCGGAGCCGGTGCTGATCCGCGCGTGTACGGGTCCGCAAGAAAGACGACCGGGGCCTCGAGACCCTTGGCCTGGTGCACATTCATGATGCGGACGGCATCCTCGCTGCCCGTCTCGAGCGTCATGCCATCCATGTCCTCTTCCCCCTGAAGGACGAGGTCGAGTTCCTCAACGACGTCGCCCCAGCCCAGGCCCTGACTGCTCCACCCCTGCACCGCGTGGAGCAGGAGCATGACGGCGCCGGCTCGCCGGGAGGCCTCCGAGGGACGCCTCGGATGCGCCGCGCCGGCAAGAAGACCGGTTTCCTCCATCACCGTTTCGAACCCTGCGCCGGGACGGGTGGAATGCACGATCTCCCGCACGCGCCGCACCTGGTGGACGCCGCTCTCCATGCGCACGGCGGTTTCCTCCGGCAGGTCCATGGCGGCCATCTCCGCCTGGAAGAGCCGGCGAAAGTCGCCTCCGGCCTGACGGAAACGGTACAGGTCGGTATCGCTCACGCCCACCAGCATCCCCTTCAGGTACGCCGTGGCGGCCAGGGGATCGTCCGGCCGAAGGGCAAAACGAAGGAGATCGACGACCGCCTTCAGCTCGTCGGTGTCGCGCATGTCCCGGCTCCCCGTCACGGTGTACGGAATGCCGTGCTGCGCGAGCGCATCGGTGTAGCTGCTGAGGCGGGATCGAACGCGGGTGAGGATAAGGAAATCGCCGTACCGCACGTCGCCGTCGAACACAGCGCCCTCTTCGTTTCGGTAGAAATCAGGATCCGCATCGCCACTGATGGCCGCCTGGATGAACGTGGCGATCTGGGCCGCATCCCGCTCGGCAATGCCCGAGCCGTAATTGCCACGCACGTCACCAACCGGCTTCTGCCGGAGCGCGGTGCCGTCCGGCCCTGGAGGGCGCTGGGGATTGAACGGGACGTAGTCGGCCTGAACGTCTGCCACGCCCTCCTGCGTGAAGAGATCTGCGAACACGTCGTTGCACCATCGGCAAATAGGGGCCCGCGACCGGAAGTTTTTCGTGAGATCGACGGCCTCCCCATTCGGCTCGGCGTCGAGCCGTTGGCGAAAGGCGTCGAACACGTCCTTGTCGGCTCGCCGGAACCGGTAGATCGACTGCTTATCGTCGCCGACGATGAAGAGGCTCCCGTCCCGCGGGCGGCAGGCGCGCCAGTCGGTTTCTTCCGGGTTGCGGGCGGCGAGGAAGGACAGGATTTCGGCCTGCAGCGGGTCGGTGTCCTGAAACTCGTCCACGAGCAACCGGGGATATCGCTCCTGCACCGCCCGCCGGACGCGCGGCCGATCGCGGAGCATGTCGCGGGTCAGCGACAGCAGGTCGTGAAACGTGAGCAGCCCCTCCCGGCGCCGGAGCTCGCGGAAGCGCTCCACGGCCGGCGCGGTGCTAGCGACGGCCACTCGGTGGACGTATGCCTCCCACTCTCGCAGAACCGGCAAAACGGTAGTCTCGATCAGGTCGGGCAGCAGATCGTCGCGAAGGGATTTCGCCCAGGAAGAGTGATTGACGCCCTCGCTCTTCCAGTACGTGGTTTTGACCTTCGCACGCTCGGTATCGGAGATGTCTGCGAACACGGACAGGAAATCTGCCTGCTCGGCCGGCGTCTCCAGGTCCAGGTACCGCAGCATCCGCTCCGCCTTGTCGAACGCCCTCATCACCGGGTCCGGGCCTTTCACCGGGTCGTCCGGGCGATAGCTACTCCAGTCCCGCATCCGCTCGATCGTGGTGTCGATGGCGGCGGCCATATCCGGCGGCTCGGATGGCCCATCGGTGAACAGGTCCAGGTCCGGGAAGCGGCAGAGACGCTGGAAGAACGACGACAGGTCGCGGGGCTCAATCCCGCACGCGGCCAGGTCTTCCAGCTCGCCGCCGTCCCCGTCGTACAGATCCCGGAGGTGCTCACTCCAGGCGCGGTCGCGGAGGCGTCGCTCCTCTCGGTCCGACAGCCCGGCGGTAAAATCCGGCGGCAGGCCTGCATCCAGCGGTCGCTCACGAAGGAGTCGCGAGCAGAAGGCATGAATGGTGCCGATGAAAGTAGACTGGACGGCGCCCAGAGCTGTAGTGACGCGCTGATGTTCGACCGATCCCTCCTGGAGGCTCTGGCGCGCCTCCTCCAGTTCACGAGAGAACCGTGCGCTCATTTCGCCGGCGGCTTTTCGGGTAAATGTGATGGCCGTCAGTTCGTCGACGGGCACGCCGGTGCGGACCAGCGCAACCATCCGACCGACGAGGGCGGTGGTTTTCCCCGATCCCGCCGCCGCACGAACGACAAAGTTCGTGGTCGCATCGAAGTCGGACAGGTCCGGCACACCGGTCGGTGACCAGGGGCCGATGCGCCGCCGGACGGATTCATCATCGCGCATGGGAGACGGGGAGGAACTCATGAGATGCGTGCGTTCGGGGGAATGGGAGGGGCGGCCAGTGCGAGGATTCGCTGGGTCCGGAGCTCAAAAGGACGGCGGCACGGGCCGATCGTCGGGGTAGTTTCGGGCCTTGGCGCGCACCTGCTTCCGGCGGGTGGCGAGGTCCCCGACGAGCCGGTCGTACCCGTTCCACTTCCACGCCGTCACGCTGTCGAGATGGGGCGCGACGGGGAATGTGCCGGTGCGTGTCAGATTGCGGAGTTGCGTCAGGATGGCTTCTGCCTCGGCCCGGTGATCGGCCGGGGAAAAACCGATTCGCGCGCCGACCTCTGTCGTGTTGGCAAAGAAATAGCCGGCACGTTCGACGGTCTCGGTGGTGAGGGCTTCCAGCGCGTACGCGTACAGCGCCCACTGCAGCGTTTTGCCGTTCTGTAGCGGATCGCTTTCATCGTAGGGTGCAGCCCGGCCGGTTTTGTAATCCCATATCGACAGGGCACCGGTGGTTTCATTTCGGTCCAGCCGGTCGATGGTCCCCCGGATCGCGAGCGTGTGATCACCGACCGAGAGCTCGGCGACGGGATGGGCGTTGTTATCCCGGCCTTCCATGCCGAAGCCAAGCTCAAAGTCTTCGGGCACAACCGTTCGGTCGCGCTGCATTTCGGCACGAAAGAAGACCTGCGCATTTCGAATTAGCTCCCGCCTGGCGGAGACGAGCACCATCTCCGACGACGGCTCGAAACGCTCCGATTCTTCCTGCAGCGCGTCGTCGACAATTTCGATCAGCCGATCGGCGTCCGCCGCTTCGGGCACGCGGCCGGCCAGGTCTCGCACGAACCGCTCGTAGACGGTATGCAGCAGCGATCCCTTTCTCAGGCTGTTGAGCCACGGCTCATCATCGAGCGCCGGCTCATCCAGCGGTTCGACATCCAGCACGTATTTCAGGAAGTAGATGTACGGTGCCTCCGCCAGCGTCTGGAGTCGGGAGGCCGAGACAGGTTGTGCTGTGCGGGAGAACAGGTCGAGCTCAGGGTAGTCACCGGCCGGAAGCAGG
>NZ_DAXETW010000131.1:0-9710 GCF_051155795.1 Longibacter sp. | reverse complement strand
GACCCCGTCGTCTTCCGGTGATTCATGACCTCGTCGATATCGAAGCCCTCCGGGTCGTAGATGGCGCCTTCGATCTCGGCAAGACCGACGATCTTGGCATGGCCCTCGTTCTGGAGAATTCGCGCCGCGTGATACCCGACGTTGCCGAGGCCCTGAATGACGACGCTCTTACCGTCGACGCCCACGTCGAGACCCAGCTCTTCCATGTCATGCTTGTAGCTGCAGGCCTCACGGATGCCGTAGTAGACGCCGCGGCCCGTTGCCTCCGTCCGTCCGCGGACACCGCCCTGACCGACCGGCTTGCCCGTCACGCACCCGAGCGCGTTCAGATCGTCATCGGTCATCTGATTGTACGTGTCCATCATCCAGGCCATTTCCCGCTCGCCCGTCCCGTAATCGGGGGCCGGAACGTCCAGGCCGGCGCCGATGAAATTCTTCCGGATCAGTTCGAACGTGTAGCGGCGGGTAATGCGCTCGAGTTCGGCAACCGAGTACTCGCGCGTGTCGATGCAGACACCCCCCTTGGCCCCGCCGAACGGGACGTCCACAATCGCGCATTTGTAGCTCATCAGCGAGGCCAGCGCCATCACCTCGTCCACGTTCACGCTGGTCGCATAGCGAATTCCGCCCTTTGTAGGCTTCTTATGGTGCGAGTGCTCCGCGCGGTAGCCGCGAATCACTTCGATGGACCCGTCATCGCGCTTGATGGGAAACTCGAAGCGCACGATGTTATCGCACGCGCGGATCTGGCGGAGAATGCCGGCATCCAGGTCGCTGTGCTCCGCCGCCGCATCGAACATGCGGTTAACCTGGGCGAGAAATCCGTGCGGCTTGGTACCGTTTGACGTCGGCGTCGCCGTTGATGTGACCATGACAGAATGATTGTCGAAAAAGGAGTAACGTGCGGGCTGCGACCCGAGAGCTTCAGAGAGGTGATGCGGACCGGGCCCGGGGCAAGACGGGCAACACAGACCGTACCGCATGTAAGGCAGTGCATCCCGCAACTGCAAGCGCTTCCACGAACAGGTGCGTCGCCACCGATGCTTTTAAATCCAGATGCGCAATACCTTTTTCGAGCCTTCACGATGGCGGCGCGGCACGCCCGGATTCGCCCAGCCGGTATCGCCCGCCGCCGTGACAGCTCCCCACCCCACGAGTACAACCGACGCCTCGACCGCTCCGGGCGTTTCTTCCACGTCGGGTAGGTTTACCTGTCACACCGCCCGGGCGAGGGGAACTGCTAAGGTGTGAAAAACTGTTTGGCGGTTTTCGTGCTTGGGTTTTGGTTGGTCGGGTTTCTTTGGCTAGATGAGACCGTGTACCCTTGAACGCTGAACCCTGACCGCTGAACCTTGAACAACCGTAATGGACCCGCCCGGCGGACACGTCAGTAGCACCCCATTGTCCAACGCTTTCCATCGCGAACAAGCCGACCCGGTTCGTGCCTGAATCTATCCTGCTCGACATTACGACCGTTATCGTTCTGGGCATCGGTGCCCAGTGGGTGGCGTGGCGGTTTCGGTTGCCGTCGATCCTTCTCCTGCTGATCGCGGGATTTCTGGCCGGGCCCGTCTTCGGGTTGCTGTCGCCGGCCTCGCTGCAGGGAGACTGGCTGTTTGCCTTCGTCTCGGTATCCATCGGCATCATCCTGTTCGAAGGCGGGCTAAGCCTGCGCCTGAGCGAACTGCAGGCCGTCGGGTCCGCCGTTCGAAACCTGATTACGATCGGCGTACTGGTCACCTGGGGCCTCGGGGCCTTCTTCGCCCACATCGTCATGGGCTTTAACGTCGAGTTGGCAATCCTGATCGGCGCCATCCTGACTGTCACGGGCCCGACGGTCGTGGTCCCCCTCCTCCGGCACGTGCGACCGCGCGGACGCATCAGCACGGTCGCCAAGTGGGAAGGCATCACGATCGACCCCGTCGGCGCGATCATCGCGGTGCTCGTGATGGAGACCCTTCTACTCATCCATGAGCCGGCCCAGAGCGGTGGCCACACCGGGTTGAGCGGGGCAGCTGAACACGTCGTCATCGGGCTCGGGCTCGAGGTCTTCGTCGCACTGGGCGTCAGCGTGGCCGCCACCTTCTTCCTGCTGATCATTCTGAAGCAGCGGATGGTCCCCGACTTTCTCCGCAACCCGGTCACGCTCATGATCGTCGTGACGGCGTTCGTCGTCTCTAACGTGCTGAAGGAGGAGTCGGGGCTGCTGACGACAACCATCATGGGTATCGCCCTGGCCAACCAGCCGTACGCACCCGTCCAGCGGATCATCGAGTTCAAGGAAAACCTGCAGGTCCTGCTGATCGGGTCGCTGTTCATTCTACTAAGTGCGCGACTGAACCTCGGCGCGCTCGAGTTCATCACGATCGAATCCGTGATCTTCCTCGGGCTGCTGGTGATCCTCGTCCGACCGCTCGCTGTCTTCCTCTCCTCCTACGGAACGCAACTGGAATGGGAGGAGCAAGCCTTCCTGGCCTGGCTGGCGCCGCGAGGAATCGTGGCCGCCGCCGTCGCGTCCCTCTTCGCGTACCAACTCCGCAACATCTACCCGGACGAGGTCGAGGCGGTCGTCCCGACCATCTTCTTTATCATCGTCGGTACGGTCGCGATCTACGGCCTGACCGCCGCCCCGCTTGCCCGGTGGCTCGGGATCGCCGAACCGAACCCGGAGGGCATCCTCTTCGTCGGGGCCGCGGAGTGGGTCCGTCACATCGCGGCATTCCTGCACGAGAAAGGACACGAGGTCCATCTCGTCGATGCCAACGCGGACCACGTCCACCGCGCCCAGGACGCGGGACTCCCGGCGCGACGGGCAAACGCGCTCTCCGAAACCGTCCTCGACGACCTTGACCTGAGCAGCACCGGGCGGTTGCTGATCACCATTCCAAATGACGAGGTGGCGTCGCTTACCGCCCTCCACTTTTCGGAAGTGTTCGAAACCACGGACATCTACCAGCTTGCCGCGCAGCACGAAAGCCGCCACAGCAAACAGGGCGAAATGCCGAAACACTTGCGCGGTCGCCCCCTTTTCGGCGAAACCACAAGCTACGCCGAAATCGAGGACCACTTCGACCAGGGTGGCACCATCCGCGCCTTCGATCTCCAAGAGGACGGCGGGCTGTTCGACGACGGCGAGAAAGAGTATTACACCTACGACGACCTGCAGGAGCAAACGGGCGACATCTCCGTATTTCCCCTGTTTATCGAGCGGGACGGAGAACTGGTAATTGTATCAGAGGAAAGCAATTTCTCGCTCCGCCAGGGTGACACGCTCATCGCGATGGTCGGCGCCGGGGAACGCGTGCACCTCGTCGAAGGCGGCGACAGCTCCGTCTTTTTCTTCAACGAGCCGGAGGGCGAAGCCTCTACCGCGTCGTCCGCCTCGAACCAACCCGTCGAAGATCCCCCGGGGTCGAATCCCACCTGACATCCGCTTTTCCCCGCATCGCACACCGCGACCCGGGGCCTTTCCCCTCCTTCATCGGGGCATAAGGGGGCGTAACGGTGCGGTTGTCATTCGTTGATTCACGGATTCCGGGGAAACTGCCCCGTGACCTGTGCTTTCACCCACCCCGCGCTACCTTTACCCCGGCGCTTCCACTCGGTTTATTTTGACATCATGGCTGGATCTTCCGCATCAGGTGCGAAGAAACTTGACAAGTCACTGACGCTGTTCGACGTCTATGCGATTAGCACCGGGGCCATGTTCAGCTCCGGGTTTTTCCTGCTGCCCGGCCTGGCAACGGCCGAAGCCGGTCCGTCGGCCATTCTGGCCTACCTCATTGCAGGCATCCTGATCATGCCATCCATGCTCAGCATGGCTGAGCTATCGACGGCGATGCCGAAGTCGGGAGGCACGTACTACTTCCTGGACCGCAGCCTGGGCCCGCTCGCCGGTACTGTCGGCGGTCTCGGGACGTGGCTCGCCCTCGTTTTCAAGAGCGCGTTCGCGCTGATCGGGATGGGCGCGTATCTGGCGATCTTTTTCGAGGTGCCGATCAAACCGCTTGCCGCCGCGCTGACCGTCGCCTTTGCCGTTCTGAACGTCGTGGGTGCGAAGGAAACAAGCGGCTTGCAACGTATTCTCGTTGCTATTCTCGTGGCGGTCCTCGTCTTCTTCACCGTTCAGGGCCTGTTCACCGTCGTCGGGGGCGATCCTGCACAGGTACAGGGCGACTTGACGCCGTTCTTCCCCTTCGGCGCCACCGGCTTCTTCTCAACGATCGGCCTCGTCTTCGTCTCCTACGCCGGACTCACGAAGGCAACCAGTGTCGCAGAAGAGGTGCAGAACCCCGATCGAAATATTCCGCTGGGGATGTTTCTCTCGCTGCTGACCGCGACCATCCTCTACGTCGTGGGCGTGTACATTATGGTCAGCGTGCTCAATCCGGCGGAGCTCCGACAGGACCTCACGCCGGTCGCGACGGCAGGTGAGGTCTTCCTGACCTGGCTCCCGTACGGGGGCGGACTCATCCTCGTCGTCGTTGCTGCCATCGCCGCGTTCGCCTCGACCGGCAATGCCGGCATTCTTTCAGCGTCGCGCTACCCGCTCGCGATGGCGCGCGACCGACTGCTGCCGGAGCACTTCGCGAAGCTCGGACGCTTCAAAACGCCGACCTTCGGCGTCGCCATCACCGCGGTATTGATGCTGCTGGTCATCTTCGGACTTAGCGAAGAAGGCGTGGCGAAGCTCGCAAGTGCGTTCCAGCTTCTCATCTTCGGGCTGGTGAACTTTGCCGTGATCATCATGCGCGAGAGCCGCATCCCGTCCTATGCGCCCGGGTACCGGTCCCCCTTCTACCCGTGGACTCAGATTCTGGGCATCGTGATCGCCTTCTTCTTAATCACGGAGATGGGCCCGCTCGCCATCCTCTTCACCGGCGGCATCGTCATCGCCGGCATCGGGTGGTACTTCTTCTACGCCCGGAACGTCGCCCGCGAAGGCGCCATCTTCCATCTGTTCGCCCGCCTCGGCAAATTCCGCTACGACGGTCTCGACAGCGAACTTCAGGGCATTCTCGAAGAAAAAGGATCCACCGACGACGCCGAATTCGAGCGCCTCGTGGCCCGCGCGGAAATCTTGCAACTCGAAGAACCCACCGACTACGCATCGGTCGTGGAGCGTGCGACGAAAATCCTTGCCGAGCACCTGTCCATTTCGGCGGAAACGCTCAAGCACGACTTCCTGGAAGGCACCCAGCATAGCGCCACCTCGGTCTCACACGGCGCAGCGTTGCCGTACGTCCGCGCCAGCGGCATCAACCGCCAGGCTATGGTGATGGTGCACTGCCAGTCCGGCATCTGCGTCGACATCGACCCGGACATCACGGGCGAGAGCGGATCGGAGCCGGTCTACGCGATCTTTTTCCTCGTCACCCCGGAGGACGAGCAGAGCCTGCACCTCCGAACCCTTGCAACTCTTGCGAGCCGCACGGACGACGATGACTTCCTGGTCGAATGGCGCTCCGCCAACGACGAGCAGGAGGTGAAGGAGTCGCTCTTGCATCACGACCGCTACCTCACCCTCCAGCTCTTGAGCGGCACCAATACCGAAGAGTTCATCGGAAGAGAAGTGCGTGATGTCAATGTCCCGGCTGGCAACCTGGTCGCGCTCATCCGGCGGCGCGGCGACATCATCGTGCCGAACGGTAGCACCTCTTTCGAGGAAGGCGACCGCGTCACGATCATCGGCGACCCGAACGGGATCCAGCGGCTCTACGAACTGTACCGCCGCGGCGAACGCGAAGGTGTCGTTCGATAGGGTAACGGACGTACAGGCTTTGCAGCCAGCGTGAATTTTGCATCCCGCGAGGGCACCCTGCGCGGATGTCTGATCATGCCAATCGCCCGCTCGGCCCGCAGAGGTGCGACCTTGTAATCAACCAGGAATCCGGCGTAATACCATCGTTACCCCGCCCGGTGGATCGGCGGCCTGTGTCTACCCATACGGGACGCCGCACGATGGCCCTCGCGGCTCTCGTCACGTCGATTTTGATCACGATTCCTGTTTTGACATGAACACTGACTACATAGCGCGAACGCTTTCTGCAGGTCTTGCTCTCCTGCTGATCATCACGATGGCGGCGCCGTCGTCGATGGCACAGATGGTCGATGAGCCACTGTCCTCGGATCGCCCGGGCTTCAGCAATGCCGCGGCGACGGTCCAGCAGGGCGTCGTCCAGGCGGAGCTCGGCTACAGCTTCGTCAACACGGCCGACCAGTTCGGTGATGAATCGGCGATCGATCATAACCTCGGCCAACTGCTCCTCCGCTACGGGGTTACCGACGCCGTCGAGCTTCGTGCAAACATCGGCTCGTACCAGTTCGTCGAGGTCCAGGACGGTCCACTCTCCGACCCGCTGTCGACCGAGCCAGAGACCACCTTTGAAGACGGATACTTCGGCCCGGCCGTCGAAGCGAAGGCCCGAATCTTCCGAAATGCCACGACAACCGTGTCGGCGTTCTCTTCGACGCTGATTCCTGTCCAGACGGGCGTCTACGATAGCAACCCCGACCAGCGCGCGGTGCAAACGCTTGCGCTGCTCCTGGACGGTCAGCTCGGCACCGGCGTCTCGCTCACGCTGAACGGTGGAGCGCAGTTCTTCTGGGACGGCGGCGTGCAGGACGACCGCAACGTGTCAGCCCTCTTCATTCCGACGCTCAACTTCTCCATCAACGACGCGCTCGGTGCCTACGTGGGCTACTACGGCGTTTACAACGACAGCGCGAATACGAACTTCGTCGAAGGTGGCCTGACGTACCTCGCGTCCAGCAATACGCAGGTAGACCTGAACACGGGCTACCGCGTGGACGACAACCTGGATCAGTTCTTCGTCGGTATCGGCCTGTCGCAGCGCTTCTAACACAGCATCATGACACGTCCCGTGTGCCACCGCCGGCGCACGACGGTCTTCCCAGCGGACCGCCCCGATCGTTCGGGCGGTCCGCTTTATTTATGACTCACCCTGCGGAAACCCACCACCGTGCGGTCTGATTTCATCTACCAACCAATCTGCCCCGACCACCCCGCCCCCTTACCTCATGCCCATTGACGCGCAGACGCGTCTCGTCACACTGCTCGGCTTCCCGGTCGAACACTCGTTGTCGCCCGCCCTCCACAACCCGGCGTTTGACGCGAAAGGAGTGAATGCTGCCTACGTGGCGACGCCGGTCCGGCGAGAGGATCTGACGGCGGCCGTGAACGGGCTCCGCGCAATGCACTTTCTGGGCGCCAATGTGACGATTCCCCACAAGCAGGCGGTCCTTCCCCTTCTCGATGAGGTGTCGGAAACGGCGGAGGCGGTGGGTGCGGTGAACACCATCGTGTGCGAAGGTACCGGCGACGAGCCGTTGCATCTCCGAGGCGACAACACCGACGTGGCGGGGTTCGTTATGCCGCTTACCGACCACGCCGACACCCTCGATGCGGGGAGCGCTACGGTCCTCGGCGCCGGCGGTGCGGCACGGGCGGTCGTCTACGGCCTGCTTACGCGCTTCGACCTGGACCGGCTGACGATTGCCGCTCGCCGGCCCGCGCAGGCGGAGTCGCTCGCCCGTGAGTTCGCCCCCTGGGCGCGGGACACCGCGATCGCCGCCACGGCGTTTGCCGAAGCGCCCGTTCGCGCCAGCCGGCTGGTCGTGAACGCAACCCCCGTAGGGATGCAGCCCGATGACGGGGAAACCCCGTGGAAAGAGGCGGACGACTTCTCATCAGGTCAGATCGTCTACGACCTGGTCTACGCTCCCCGGGAGACGCGCCTTCTGCGTCAGGCCGCTGAACGCGGCGCGACAGCAATCGGCGGCCTGGAGATGCTGATTGGCCAGGCCGCGGACGCCTTCCGGCAGTGGACCGGTTGCGAAATGCCAACGGCGATCGCGCGAGCCGCGTTATAGACGTTTCTTTCCTGAACCGACCACTGCCGTCGCCGCTATGCTCCTTCGCCCGTCCGCATTTTCCGATCATCCGGGTCTAGCTGCCGGCTTTTCCACGCGGAACGGAGGCGTGAGCCCGAAACCCTACGAGAGCCTCAACCTCGGGACAACGACCGCGGATGACCCGGAAAACGTGGCTAGAAATCGCCGGCGGTTCTGCGATGCACTTGGCACATCCCGCGGTCAGATCGTCGAGGCCGGCCAGATCCACGGATCTACGGTTCGGATCGCGACCGAAGCCGGTGTAATCCCGGACTGCGACGGCCTCGTGACCGACACGCCGGGCCTGCTCCTCTGCATCGGTACGGCCGACTGTGCCGCCGTTCTTCTCGCGGACCTGCACGCCGGCGTCGTCGGAGCATGCCACGCTGGATGGCGCGGTACCGTCGCCAACATCGCGGCGAACACGGTCGAGGCCATGATCGGCCTCGGCGCCATGCCATCGAACATGACCGCCTACGTCAGCCCGTGCATCTCGCTCGACGCCTTTGAGGTCGGCCCCGAGGTCGCCGCACAATTCGACTCCCAACACGTGCATCGCCGGGACGAATGGCCCCGCCCTCACGTTGACCTCAAAGCCGTAGTCCGGGACCAACTGGAGCAGGTCGGACTCACTGGCGAACGCGTCGAGGTGTCGCCCTACTGCACGATGATGGACAACGACGACTTCTACTCCTACCGGGCCGGAGACGGGGTCACCGGGCGCATGTTTGGTGCAATAGGTCTGTCCCTGGAATAGAGATCGGTCGCACGTTCCATCCGAACCACCTGCTTGTCATAACCCGGCCCAATCGCCGGCATGCGTCGTTCTGCCGCCTCCCGTACTGTTTTCCCCCACCGATTGTCTCTCCCCGATGCCCGTCGTTTCGTCCTCCTATGACGCCCCCGCCTGGCTGATCGGCGGACACGCACAAACGCTTTACGCGACGCTCTTTCGAACGGTCGACTTTTACTACGAGCGGAGAGAGCGCATCGACACGCCGGACGGGGACTTTCTCGATCTGGAATGGACGCGGCCCCGCGACAACGATCGCCTGTCCGAACCGTCACGCATCCGCCGGGTCGCCATCCTGACCCACGGGCTGGAGGGAAGTGCGCAGCGAAATTACATGCGGGGCATGGCGCGCGCCCTCGTTCGACACGGCTGGGATGTGGTTGCCTGGAATCTGCGAGGCTGTAGTGACGAGTTGAATCGCACCGTCCCGACCTATCACAGCGGGAAAACCGAGGATCTGGAAACGGTGGTGCAGCACGCACTGTCGAACGGGTATGGGCGTGCCGCCCTGGTCGGGTTCAGCCTCGGAGGCAACATGACGCTGAAGTACCTCGGAGAGCGCGGCGCGTCGGTGGACGATCGCATCCGACGTGCTGTCGCGATTTCGACGCCGGTCGACCTGGAAGCCTCCTCCCGGCAGATTTCCGCGCGATCGAACTGGCACTATACGCAGTACTTCCTGCGATCTCTGCGCGAAACCGTCCGGCGAAAGGCACAGATGCACCCCGACGCGGTGGACGCGTCGATCATGAACGGAGTACGGACGCTGACGGATTTCGACGACGCGTTTACGGCTCCCCTGAACGGATTCCGCGACGCGCGCGATTACTACCGGCAGTCCAGCAGCAAACCCCTGCTCGAAAACATCGCCATCCCGACGCTGCTCCTGAACGCGGCCAACGACCCGTTTCTGCCCGACAGCTGCTACCCGGTCGACCTCGCGCGACGGCACGACCTCCTGACCCTTGACGTACCGGATGAAGGCGGCCACGTCGGCTTCGTC
>NZ_DAXETW010000130.1:0-11307 GCF_051155795.1 Longibacter sp. | reverse complement strand
TCCACATCGGGCCGCTCCTCGCGATCGACCTTGATCGGGACAAAGGTATCGTTCAGAACCGCCGCGACCTCCTCATCCTCAAATGACTCTTCCTCCATCACGTGGCACCAGTGGCACGTCGAGTAGCCGATTGAAAGGAAGATCGGCTTGTCTTCCTTCTTCGCCTTCTCAAACGCCTCCTCCCCCCACGGGTACCAGTCCACCGGATTGTCCTTATGCTGAAGGAGATACGGGCTCTGCTCGTCAGCCAGTCGGTTTGCCATGCGATTGCTCTTGGGATGCATTTCGAGTTTCCGAATGCGTCAGGGCTCGTGGAGGCTGTCACCCATGTTCGCACCACGTTCGTCCACGAGAATCCTACCCGTTGACGATTCGCTCGTTCGATCCCACGCGGCGCTGCTCAGCGACCGGAGTCTTCCGATCCAGAGTGGCTTAGAATCGGGCCGTCAGCGTCACCTTCGGCACGACGGTGTCAGACAGGCGGATCCGGCGTCCGTCCGGCCCTGTCAGGGACTCGGTCGTCGGGGTGACGCGAACATCGAGGTTGACCGACGCCTGGTTGTGCCGGGCCTGCCGTTTCGCATCGCCGGCGAAGACGCCGTACGTAAGAGCCGTTCCGGCGAGGGAACCGACGGCCTGCAACAGCACGGCTGCGTCGCTACTGGCATCCGACGCCACGGCAAGCCCGCCCCCGAAGAGCGACCCGGCAAAGCTCCCGAGAACGACGATATTCCCCTGCGACTTCGTGAAGTCACGCTTCCGCACGAGGAGATGCCCGAGAGCGAGGCCTCCGGTCCCAGCAAGCGTGACGGTCAGAGCTGGTCCACTGCTGCCATCCACACCGCTCGCGGCGAGGACCGACCCGACGGCATTCGCCGTCTGCGCCCCGGAGAGTAGGTAGATGCGGGCGTCCCCCTGCGTGTATCGGCCGGTCCGACCGAGCCGGTGTCCGATGATTCCACCGGCAATGGATCCGGCAAACGACAACCCGGCGAGGACCCGGGTGCTTCCGTCTTCTCCAGCGAGCCCCTGCGCGAGACCGAGGCCGATCAGATTTCCTGAGAGACCGGTGAAAGACATCATCTCCGCGTGACCGCCGCTCCAGCGGTTCCGGCGCGCAAGGGAATACGCCAAAATGCTCTCGCCGGCAAGTAATGCCGCGGTGATGCCGGCTGCCGCCTGCTCGTCGTCGACGTCATCGTCGTCGCTAATGAGCAGGTACAACTGGGCCCCGTGCACCGCGCCCTGAGCACCACCGTAAAACGTCATGTCGGCCTCTCCCTCGGTCACATTCGCTTTGCGCGTCAGCAGGAGCGGTGCGAAAAACCCGGTAGCTCCACCGAGGAGCGTCATCGACGCCGCAGCCTCATCCTCGACCCCGAGAGCAACGCTCAACAGGGCACCCTCGATGGCACTCAGATATGTCGTAGAGGCGAGAAGCCCATACCGGCCTTCTTGATTGAGATCCGGCGTGGCTCCGACCTCTCTCATGCGCCGGGTTACACGCTCTCTCAATGCGGCAACGTCTGCCTCGGAGAGGGACCGTCGTTCCCGGAGAGTGCGCGATCCCTCCCGGTACTCAATGACGAGCTCGAACGTCCCGTCTACCAGCCGGTACAGCGTGGCCTCCTGAAAACCGGCGATATCCGGGAACAAGCCGAGTTCATCGCGAAGGTCAGCGTCGATGCGGTAGAGCGTGCTATCTTGGTCGACGGGTACCTGCTGTTCCTGCGCGTGAGCAGGTGGAGCGCAGGCCGCGAGGATGCCCGCTAAGACGAGAACGATAATCGAACGAATAGATGCCGACGCGCAAGACGTGGTCACAGAACTCATGGGCGGAACCAAATTGAAGACGAACACCGACGGCATGCCCGGTCATTCAGCCGATCGCTGAGCGAAGCGGATGTCGCAGATGCGCCCATCCTGTCAGCGTCTCGGCTCACGAACGTTGACGATCATAGCACCGCCAGTTTGGCTGGCAATTAAGATCGCTATAAGCCTCAATGTTCCGCCCCACCGGGTACATATTCCCGGGGGCGGCTGATGTCGTCGGTCCGCTCTCTTAAAAGAGTTCGCTGAAAACGATGGCGTTCAGGAATAAACCGTTCGAGCCATACCAGAACGCCCGGAAGTTCGGGTTATCCATGAACATGACAACATTTCCACGACCAACGTTGTGCGCCTCGATGGACGCAGCGCCGTTTGCGGCCTCGGCCTGTTCCTCGCTGATATAGCCGCTCAATCGGGCCGGTGTGGCGTAGGTCCCGACGCTCACGCCGGGCTCCTTCGACGGCTCGTAAAACCCGGTTCCGACTCGGAAGACGGCCTCCGAAGAGCTGTAGCCGTAGGCGACGGGGTGCGTCGGGTCGAGTTCGACTTCGAAGATGGATCCACCGATTCCCTGTGCGCCGTATGCATTCTGCAAATCAGCGTAGCTTGTCCCGCGAACGAGGGAGTCGACGTCGACCTCACGCTCTTCCATCGTGACCAACTCTGCGTCAACAGGCCAGGACACCGCGTCCTGAAGCGTGATCAGCGTGCCGCCGTCGCGGACCCAGGTCGATATGGTTTCGGCCGGAAGGTCCTCGAAGTCGCCCCCGGCAAGAATGACCGTTCTGTACTCATCCATGTCGACATCATCCACGGTCGTCACGTCGACGAGTGAGACGGGGATGTGCATCCGTTCGTTCAGCAGGTGCCACACCTCTCCCGCGTCGTACGCATTCGTCCCGCTGTACCGAGATGCGCCTCCCGTCCCCGTGATCAGGGCGATTTCCGGTTTCGGGAGAATCTCCGAGCCACGGCTCCCCAGGTCCGGACCGGATGGCGTCATGCCGCCGGCGACCGCGACGACGTCGACGTGATCTTCTGTCGCAATGCGTCGCACCACAGCGTGCACCGAATCCGCCGCTACGCCCCGCTGCTGTACCTGAATGACAATCGCGCCGCGGTCGAATGAGCGCGTTCCGCCACCCGGAATTTGGGCTGTGAACGGATCGGTCATAGCACGCGGACGGACGCCGGCCTCCTGCATCCGGTACACGGCACGGGGCGCAAAGTATCGGCCCCACGGCATCACGTACGCGTAGTCGGACTGGCCACCGACGACCTGACCGCCATCGTAGGACACGTCGCTGATCTCGCTACCGAGATCCGGCGTGCGCTCCAGTGAGGTGTACTCCACTCCGTATGCGAGCGGCAGTGTCCACGTGGAGACGTCGTAGAACAGGGAATCGGGATATTCGGACGTCCGCTCCATGGCGGCCTTCACGAACCGGCCCTGCTCCTGATCCAGCGGCACGACGTACGCTTCACCCGGCCGGTACGTTCGTCCTCCTGCAGAGACCGACTCGCCGAGGTCGTACAGCTTGACGCGGTGGCGTTGAAGCGTCTGAGCAAGGGCCTGTGCACGGGTCCGGCGGCCCGTCATGTCGACCACGTACGCCCGTTCGTCCGCATCGGACAGCGCCTCCTCGCGGTCGGCGTAAAAGTCACGCTGATGCGCCAGCAGGTCCGTGCGCATCTCCGTGACCGCGGACATGGTCGATAGCGAGGCGAGAAACTGGTTGCGCACCGTGAACGCGTAGGTCATCACGCCTTTCGACGTTTCGGTCTGTAGCGACCGGGAAGACGCCTGTTCGAAGAGAATACCGATGGACCCGTTGATGTCGGGGTAGGTGGAGCCTTTTCCGTAATAGAAGTCGTCGAACGACTCCCGCGTGTAGAACAGGGAGCCGATGCGCTCGAGGTAATCGGCGTGGTAGGTCGCGATCTCGCCGGTGAGGTCTTGATTTCGCTCCGGCGTATTCGGATTCGTCCGGCTCGGAATGCCCGGCTGGAAGAAGTAGGTGGCCTCCGGACCCATTTCGTGGTAGTCGGTTAGCACCTGCGGGCGCCAGTCGTGAAAGACCTCCAGCCGCCCCTGCGACGCCGGATGCTGCCCCGGGAGCCAGTCGCGGTTGAGATCGAACCAGTAGTGATTCGTGCGTCCCCCGGGCCAGGGCTGGTTGTGCTCACGATCCTGCGGATCCGTGGTAGCCACCTCCCCGCGGTTGCCGTTTACCCAGTCCACGAAGCGGTCGCGCCCATCCGGGTTGAACATGGGGTCGACGATCGTCACCGCATTCTCCAGCGCGTCATCAACCTCCGGTCCGTTTCCGGCTGCCAGGTGGTACAGAAGCAGAATGGCCGCCTCCGTGCCGCTGGCTTCGTCCCCGTGAATGGAGTAGCCCATCAGAACAACTGCCGGCATCGTGGCCAGGTCGTCGTCCGAGACGTCCTCCGGTTGCGCTGTAAGCTGTCGGTTCGCCGATTTGATCTCATCCAGGCGCCTATGATTCTCAGGGGAGGTGACGATCGCATGGATGAGTTGGCGCCCCTCGTAGGTCCGCCCGTGAGTGGAGAGGGTGACCCGGTCGCTGGCGGCAGCAACCGCCTCAAAATAATCGACCACCTGTGCCGGACGTGTGTGTCGCTCACCGATGCGATGCCCGATGATGGCTTCGGGAACGGGGATGGCGTCGTCGTAGGATGTCACGCCGGGGACGGGCGTATCGATCGATAACGGCACCGTCGGCTGCGCGTCAGCGCTGGTGGGAGCGACGACGCCAGCGATCAGAAGGATCAAAAGAAGGGCGAGGACCGGCGTCCGGTCACACGAATGGCGAATGGGCATACGGCTTTGGTCAGAATCGCTGTGGAAAACGATGGAGAGGAGCGTGCCGGACGGAGCAACGGTCGACGGCTCTTCCTCTCGGCAGGGCAAGAAGTATACAAGAGGACGACCATCTTTTCAGCACCGCTCAGACACACCGGACGACCGTTTACGAAATCGGCACCTTGCACCTCCCACCCGCTGTCGGCGCATTGGTGGCCTGACCCCGGCGCCTCTACGCTAAGACCGCAGTCCAATGACGACGTCCATTACATTCGTGTGCGTCGGCCCGGTTTGCAGGCAGGTCTCGGATGCCCGGTGCGCCCTGTAGCTGTCGTTCGCGTCGAGGGCGGCCGTGGGATCGACGTCGTAGGTTCGCATCGTAGCAGCCGTCTGCCGGGTTGCCCACGCGCCGGCGACGTCCGTCGGTCCGTCGATACCGTCCGTACCGGCGCTCAGAAGAATGATGTCATCCTCTCCCGTTCCGCCAGCGGTCTCTTCCATCTCAATCGCGGCGGCCAGCGCAAGCTCCTGGTTTCGCCCCCCGGCTCCGTCGCCAGTGACGGTGACCGTGGTTTCACCGCCCCAGAGCCATGCCGAAGGCGCGTCCACCTGGTGATGCATCATTTCGCGAACGCATCGCCGCCCGGCTTCGCACGCTTCCCCGTCGAGGTGATCCTCTGCAACGACCCGGTAGCCCCGCGACACCGCCTCGCGGCGGGCCGCCGCCACAGCATCCGCGCTCGAAGCGACGATCTGCGTGCGGACACGTCCGAGGTCATCGGCCGACTTCGGAGTCTCCGCTCGTCGCCCACGTGCCCCGGCCGTCAGATGATCGCGAACGGTCGGGGGCAGGTCGTGCCAGATGTTCGACCGATACGCGACCCGGAGCGCATCGGCAAACGTAGACGGATCACGGACCGTCGGGCCGCTCGCGATCACCGACAGATCATTTCCTGGCACATCCGACACGACAAGCCCCGCAATATCGGCCGCCGAGGCGGCGGCAAGCTGGCCTCCGCCAAGCCGGGTTAGGTGCTTGCGAACCACGTTTATGTCGTGGATCGGCGCTCCGCTTCGTACCAGCAGCCGATACGTGGCTCTCAAATCCCAGACATCGACGCCTTCGACCGGCGTCGAAATCAGTGCCGTGCCCCCGCCAGAGATTAATATGAGAAGCAGCTCCCGATCAGTGGCGCGGTTGGCCTCGGCGAGGACTCGACGCCCGGCCCTGTCGCTATCCTGCCCGGCAACGGGATGGTTGCCAACGAGAACGTCGACTGCCTCGGGTTCGTGCTCATCGGCCGGCACCGTGTCCGGATACCCCGGCGGCACGACGGCCACGCCCCCTCGTACCGACAGACCGTTCTCGCGGCACAGGCGTTCGGCGGCGCCGCTCATGGGAAGGGCGGCTTTCCCGAAGGCAACAACACGTACACCATCGTACGAACCCAGCGGTCGCGGCGCTGCGTCGGCCGGGTTGATCGATGGAAAGATCCGGGCTGCCTTCACCTCTCGTACGGCCGCGTCGAACATCGCCCGAACGTCGCGAAGAAAGGAGGAAGCATATTCCGATGAGGCGTTCTCGTCAGCGTGCGTCATTCGCAAGTCGATTCTGGTGCAGTCGGAAGGCGGTAAGGATTGCGGCGGTACGACGGCGGCCGAGCCGGAAACCGCACCGTGAGCAGGTCATAGAGGAACCGAACGGACGTCTGTCCGCAAACGACGTTTTCTTCTCCACCTCCACTCCCGGTCATGGTTTCACCAAGCGACGGCGAGCAGTCTTCCCCTGACGACGAAACAGCCGTTGAATCCAACACAGACGGGGGCGATCACTCCATACACGACGCCGCCCAGCAGGATGGGCGGGTCGGTCGTTTGCACGTCATTACGGACTTCAAACTGCAGCAGCAACGCTCCCACGCCGAACTGGCACGGCTGGCGCTGCGCGGTGGAGCCGACACCATCCAGTTCCGCCAGAAGCACGGCGGCATACGTAACCTTCTTTCGCAGGCACGGGCCACTCAGGCCGTTTGCCGGGATGCCTCGATGCCCATGATCGTAGACGACCGGCTGGACGTCGCGCAGGCGGTCGGGGCGGCAGGCGTTCATCTCGGGCGGGAAGACTTCCCGATCCGCGAGGCGCGCGACCTGCTGGGCCCGGATGCGATCATCGGCGCAACAGCGAACACGGTGGCGCAGGTGGAGGACGCGCTCGAGGACGGCGCCACATATGTCGGGCTCGGACCCGTATTCAAGACCGGTAGCAAGCGCAACCCGAAATCTGTAGTCGGTCTGGAAACTCTCGCGGAGGCGTGCGACGCCGTCCCGATTCCGGTCATCGCGATCGGCGGCATCACGCACGACCGGGTCCGACCCACGCTGGAAGCCGGCGCCTACGGGGTGGCCGTGCTGTCCGCCATCGCCACGTCGAACAATCCGGAACGCGCAGCCGCCCGGTTCCGCGCGGCAATCGACGGAGCGCTGCGAACGGCGTAATCGAGCGCATGTCATCCGCCGAATCGCCCGACGCGGCTACGTTACGCTGCCCCGTCGATGTCCTCTGCCGCCGCCACAACCGCTGCAACCAGCGCCTCGGGCGACGGCGCCTCCGCCACCGCGTCCGGCCTCACGCCCGCTTCACGAAGCGCAGCCGCCGTGGTCGGACCGATTGCCGCGGTACGGTAGTCCCCCGGCCGAATCTCAGCTTTGCGAACAGCCTCCACACCGGATGGACTGAAGAACGCCAGCCAGCCGGCACGCTCTGGGATTCTAATCAAGGAGCGCGTTGTCGTGCAGTACACGACCTGCTCAGAAAACGGGACACCGGCCGAAGTCAGGCCGTCCGGAAGGGTGTCTTTCCTGCGACTCCCGCTTAAAAACAGGAGCGGCGCCTGAATTGTCTCGTTGTCCCACGCATCGCGAATCCGGTCGACCAGATTCGCCGCCCGGCCGGCCTCTTCTCCGACCGGGTGCAGACCGAGTGCGCGGACCGAGGCCGCCGTTTTCGGTCCAACGACGAAGACCGGCCGATCCGCCCATATCGACGCCAGGTCCGGAGAGTTGAGAAAGACACGCTTGACGGCAGCGGCAGCGCGCGGGCTCGTCATGAGGAGCGCTCCCACGGCGGCCTTCGGGCGCAGTTGTTCGGTCAGGGCATCTTGATACGGAAACTCGAAGGCCAACACCGGACGACAAACCGCCTTGAGGCCCGCTTCGTCGAAGGCCTCGACGTACCGGTCCGGGTCATCTGGACTTCGGAGCAAGACGACGTCTGCAGACATGGACCTCACGATCGGTTCAGCGAAACGGTCGGGCGAATAGCGTCTGACGGGCCGTCACGGGTGGAAGGACGTTCGCCGGCCGCGCTCGCCGAGAATCTCGTCAAGCACCTCCCTACCACCCGCATCCAGCAGCGTCCGCGCGAGATCCCGCGCTTCGCTTTCCGCATCGTCCGGGTCACAGACCCGGTGCTCCCGATACGCGTCCGTACCGTCGAGATCGGCGATGCAGCCGTCCATCTCGATGGCCCCCTCCTCGTTGAACCGGGCGAAGGCGCCTGTAGGCACCTGGCATCCGCCCCCGACGGTTTGCATGAAGGCACGCTCCGCCAGGACGGCCGTGCCCGTTGCGTCGTGGTGAAGCATGTCGTTTAGGGCGTCCGCGATGTCGGGTTCGTCGCTCGCGCAGGCAATCCCGAGCGCCCCCTGGCCGACCGCCGGGACCATGATGTCGACCGGAAAGGCTTCGCGAATGCGGGCGCTGAGACCCATGCGTAGCAGGCCTGCCATGGCCAGCACCATCCCGTGCCAGGAGCTCTCGTCCAACTTCTCCAGTCGCGTGTCGACGTTGCCGCGCACCGGAACGACCGTCAGGTCAGGACGCCAGGATTTGATCTGGGCGCGGCGGCGAAGAGAGGCCGTCGCCAGGGTGGCCCCTTCCGGCAGGTCGCGAAGTCCTGCTCCAACGCTCGGGTGCGGCACGAAGGCGTCGCCGGGATCTTCGCGCTCTCCGATCGCCGCCAGCGTAATGCCCCCCGGAAGATGGGACGGCAAATCCTTCAGGGAGTGGACGGCTACATGCACATCCCCCGCCAGAAGAGCGCGGTCCAGTTCTTTCGTGAACACGGACTCGTCCCCGATCTCGGAAATGGGTACGTCCTGAACCTGATCGCCGCGCGTGAGAATCGTCTCGATCTCCACCCGATGCCCGTGTGCTTCCAGCCGTGAGCGCACGAAATTGGCCTGCCAGAGCGCGAGTTCACTGCCGCGGGTGCCGATAACAAGAGGATCCGGAACGGGCATACGTAAATCGGTCGGAGAGAAAAGAATCAGAGACGCCGGGGTGCAGCGACCGCTGCGGATGCCGGACGAAACCGAAAACCCGCGAGGTCAACCGAATGTTCGGGCCCACTACGCTGCTACCGGGCTCCACACGCCCGGCACGTCGGCTTAACATAAAAATCGCCGCACGTCGTCGCGAATCGCGTCGCGGGGCGTGCGGCGGAAGAGAAGAGAGGGTCGGTGCCTACTCCGCAGAGAAACGGTCTTCGTCCGAGAGGGCTACGGCGCGACGTAGAAGCTCGTCGACGTCGTCGGAGCCGCTCGTTCGATGCGTATCGAAAGGGCATCCGGACGGCGTATCCGAAAGCGACGGCGTCTCATAGGCCGACTCGTTGCGTGCTTTCTCGGCCGACTCGTCCTCGCAGGAAGGGCGTGAGAACAGAGCATGTAAGAGTTTGATGCCGCGAACGAAGTCGATGCTGTCCGGGTCGACGTTTTTCAGCTTCACGATTGGAACCGCCAGAAGCTTTTGCATGATCGACTTCGTGAGGCGGTCGACCTCCTGCCGATTCATGTCGGTGCGGTGCGCGTGCCGGTCCACCTCCTGTTCGCGGATCGCGTCAAACGTGCCGCGAATGGCTTGGATGGCGGGCTGGAGAGCCTGCTGGTGAAAGACCCACGTGACGAAATCCGACATCAATTCGTTGCAGATCTCGCGAGCCCGCGGGATCTCTGCCGTGCGCCGGGCCTCCGTGTCCTTCACGAACGCCTGCAAATCATCCAGATCAAATACCGTGAATCCGGTCAAGGCGTCCACGGCCGGATCGATGTTGCGTGGCATAGCGATATCGACCAGCAACGTCGCGTCCCCGGGATCGCGCGGCGGGAGGTGCTCCGCGATAACGACCGGCTCAGGAGCCCCGGTGGCGACGATCACGAAGTCGGCAGCGGCAACGGCGGAATGGCGCTCCGTCCAAGGGATCGTCGCTGCGTCGTATTCAGTCGCGACGGCCTCGGCGCGATCCGCCGAGCGGTTGGTCACAGAAACGGACGCCGGTCGGGCCTTATCGAGCGCGCCGAGAGCAAGGCGCCCCATTTTCCCGGCACCAACGAGCAAGATATTCAGACCGGCAAATTCATTCACCGCCTCACCAAAGTATCGCCGAGCCATCGCCACGGAGGCAGTCGAGACCGACGCTGCACCGCTGGACAGGTCGGTTTCCGTCGCGACCCGTTTCGCAGCGCGGAAGGCCGTGTGCATGAGACGGTGCAGCAGCGAGTCAACGGCATCGCCGTCAACAGCGAGGCGGTATGCGTCTTTCACCTGCGAGAGAATCTGCCCGTCGCCGGGCACCATAGACCGGATGCCGCTGGCAACCTCAAGGACGTGAAGGATAGCTTCCTCGTCCTCAAACCAAAAGGCCTCGTCCTCCGGAAAGGACCGGCCGGCCATGGATGACAGCGCCTCCTGAATCACTTTCACGTCGGCGGTATCCCCGTAGAGATACACTTCCGTGCGGTTGCACGTCGACAGGAAGATAACTTCGGCGTCGTCCGACAGGTCGAGCGTAGCGTAAAGCTGACGCTTATCCACTTCGTCCAGTGCAAACGCCTCCGTGACGTTCACCGGTACCTGTTCGAAATTGAGGCCGAAAGCGTAAAAGGTCATGCAGCGGTGTCCCTTTTCCAAGACAAATGCAACGATTCGTACAACCGACGGACTACCGGGTTCAAGGGGTGTGGTGAAAACCAAATGAACCGATCTTCACTAAATGCCCCTCTATTGCCAGCGTTCACGGACGCTCCGTGTGTCCACAGCCAAAGCGCCGGGGATAAAGAATGCAAGGTGCAGACCGTGGAGAATCCCGTATGTGGGGGAATGCCCCACCGAACATGCGGGGCCGATTCTGTTTTGCAACGGAAGCGTATGGTACAGGTCGCGCATTGATACCATCGAACACATTTCGGAAACATATCTGGCTCCCCGGTAGGTCCCGGCTTCGCAGGTATTGACACGTCCTCCACGGAGGCCGACCAATTCTCAAACCCAACCGGGCCGTGCGGCCGGCCTGCGTCGCTGGAATATCCAGGCGGCTTTCCAAGTTGCACGTGTCCTCTTCTGCCGCCATTTTTACGCGGGTGTCCCCTGCCCTCGTCTGCCTGTCTCACCGATCGACTGACTGTGACCTCTATCCTTGCCAGTCCCGCAGCCCTCTTCACCGAGCCGATGACCGTCATTGCCGTCCTGGCATCGGTTCTCGCCGGCGTCTTCGCTCTGTCTTCGGTCGAAAAGCTTGAGCCGCTCTTCAAATTCGCCCCACCGGTCATCTGGGCATATTTCATCCCGATGATGTTGACCACCTTCGGGGT
>NZ_DAXETW010000129.1:0-7210 GCF_051155795.1 Longibacter sp. | reverse complement strand
GCCCGGGTGGCGTCGGCCGAGCGGATGTTGACGCGGGCCGGCTCGACATTCAATTTAGCTGGATCGCGCAGTTCGGCGAACCCTCGCATGGAGCGTTCGAAGGCGCTTTCGAACTCGCTGTAGCGCCCGCCCGTCGTAATTCCGGAAAAGCGGTACACGTCGCCATTGTAGGCGATGAAGTAGCTCAGCACGCGGACGTCCCCACCCTGCTGCGTCTGCCCGCTAACGAGCAGTCGCTCGGCGTCAAGTCCGTTGATGCGGGCCCCGCCGCGGTCGATGGTCGTCAATCCTTCCTGTCCGGCAAACGCCGTTGCTGCTGCGCTCGGCGAGTCCTCCTGCGAGAAGCTGAAGGTCAGGTACGCGGACTGGTCCGGCTCGACGATGGCGACCTGTCGGGGCTGGTTGATGACCTGCCATCCGGCCGGATACGGGAAACGAAAGCGCAGGTCGGGGTGGAAGAACGTGTCGTTTTCCGTGAACCCCTGCCGCGGGTTCTTGCCCAGAATGACCCGCTCGATAGCGTCGTAGTACGGCTCCTGATCGATGCGATTGGCCGGCTGGGCGACGCGACCCTGCCACTCACGAGCCAGATTAACGATCGTGGTTTCCCGCTCGCCCGGATCGGGGTGCGTGGACTGCCACGACGGGATCGACTGACCCGCCTGCTCCTGTTTGCGCTTCAGCGTCTCGAAGAAGTCCGCGCCCTCCGACGCTTCGTACCCGGCTTTGATGGCGTACTCGACGCCGAGGCGGTCGGATTCCCGCTCGTTGCTGCGGCTGTATTTGAGCGAAAAGAATTGCGCTGCCTGCCCGCCGAGGCCGAGAATATTCTGCGCCGCGTCCCCGCCAAACGCCAGCCCCCCGGCTACACCGGCGCCGAGAACGCCGAGCTGCGTCAGCTGCTGGCGAGCCGCCTGCTGCGACGCATGACGTGCGGCCACGTGAGCAATCTCATGCCCCAGCACGACCGCAAGTTGCGCCTCGTTATTCAGGTGCGCGAGCAGCCCGCGCGTCACGTACACGTAGCCGCCAGGAAGAGCGAACGCGTTAATGATCTCGCTGTCCAGAATCCGGAACGTGAACTCCGTATCCCGAAACTTCGCCTCGGTGCTCGGACGCCGCATGTGGCTCACGGCGAGGACGTCCTGGGCGATGCGATCGACGTACTGCTGCAGCTCTTCGTCCTCGTAGACACCGAACTGCTGCTGAATTTGCCCATCGGCCTGCTTGCCGAGGCGAATTTCCTCCTCCCAGGAATAGCCCATCGCCCGGGTGTTTCCCGACACCGGGTTGACTCCCGTCGTACAAGCGGGCACGGTCAGCGACAGCGCAGCCGTCATGACGAGGAGAAGCGTCCACCGGACCCATCGGGCGCGGCGTACAGCGATCGGGTGCGAAGAGGAGGGCATCGACACAGGGTACGGTTATGATTGGTCGGTACGAGATGCCGGACCGGACGCCGCCCGGACATGGAGCAGACCGCAGAGACGCCTACGCGTTCCAACCCCCGAAAAGTCGTTACGTCTGCTGCGACTCGGGAAGCGGAGACTCCGATACTGTCGATGCCCCTGCGGGGGCATTCTCCGTGGAGGTATCCTTCGCGCGGTCGTCCTCCCCGCGGTTGTGCTCGGGCGTCACTCTGGCGGCACCGTCGACGCGCGTGACGTGCATCGATCGGTGGACGGGCTTCTCGAAGTCGATGGTCTTGGCGAACGGTGAGCGGCGCGTGGCGGTGATCAGGCTCTGCCCGATGACGTCCGACATCAGCAGTTCGAGGAAAACGTCGGTGCGGCGTGCATCGAGCTTTCCGAAGGCGTCGTCCAGGAGCAGAATGGGCTGCGTGTCGAGCCGGTCGGTGAGATACAGGTACTGTGCGAGCTTGAGCGCCATGGCGAAAGTGCGGTGCTGGCCCTGCGATCCGTATCGGCGAACCTCCAGATCGTCCAGCCGAAAGACGAGCTCGTCCCGTTGCGGCCCCACGAGCGTCGTTCCCCGCTGGTGCTCGTGCTCCCGCTTACGCTCCACCTCCGACCGAAACGCCTCCTGGATCTCCGACTCCGTGGTCGCCTCCGCAAACGCGTCGATCGTGTCGTACTCGATCGTGGGCTCCTCCGCGACGGCGTCGATGCGCTCGTAGGCGTCGACGAGGTATGTGCGAAATGTATGCAGAAACTGGTTTCGCCGGTGAATGACGCGACTGCCGATCGTGACGATTTTTTCTGTCCACGGCTCGATCAGGGCCTCGGGGGGCGGGTTTGGCCGCTTCTTGTACTGGCGAAGCACCTCGTTCCGCTGCTTCCTGGCGCGGCGGTACTTCATCAGGTCGTCCATATACACCGGACGCGCCTGGCTCAGGATGTTGTTCAGAAATCGCCGCCGCTCACTCGGTCCCTCTGCGGTCAGGGCATGATCTTCCGGGGAAAAGACCACGACGGGCAGCATGCCTACGAGCTCCGTCAGACGGTCGAGGGGGGCGCCGTTGACGAACACCTTCTTTCCCTCGCTCGGGACGTACACGAGGCGCACACGCGTCTCCGTGGACCGCACGCCTTCGAACAGGCCCTCGACCTCGAAGTACGGCGCGTCCTGTCGAACCACGTACCGGTCGTTCGTCGCCGTAAAGCTCTTCGTGAGACACACGTAGTGGATGGCCTCCAGAACGTTTGTTTTCCCCACGCCATTCGCGCCGTGCAGCAGATTGACCTTCGGCCGGAGTTCAACGGTGATCTCGTCATGCGCCCGGAAGGAGCGCAGGCGGAGCGTGCGAAGGATCATAGAGAGACGAACGAAGCAATAGCTAATGACAAGTCATGGTACGCCGCGTCGCAGCCGTTCGTTCATCCCTCGATGCGCAGACCGGCGCATCCTCTGGAGAACGAGAACCCGGCGTTGTCGCCGATATTTTACGACCGGATGCAAATCCATGGTCCAAATATCCATTTGTCAATACCGTAGTTTCTACGTTTGTGTATGACGTTACAGAAAAACCGGGTAGCGAACCCGGTTGCCCTCCAGGGCGGCGTAGCGCCTGTGCTTCAGAGGCAGACCGTATGTGTATGTCGGCAGCAATTCTGCATGCTATGCCATAACGGCGCCATCGGGGACGAGCCCGGGTTGCGGCGTTGCACCGTCCGGCGGATCGTGTGACGTCTGCAGGGGGCGGTCTTCGGTGTGGACGCCTGATCGTTTCGCAACGTAGACCGACCCCGGCTGATATGTCCATCGCATCGTCCGAATCGCCCTCTCTGTCCACGGCCACCCATCAGGTCTGGCGTCTTCTGCAGCTGATCCGTTCGTACTGGACGCCGCTGCTGAAAGGCGTACTGCTCGGACCCGTGGTGGGGCTTCTCGGCATGGCTGCGCCGTTTCTCTCAAAGCTGCTCATTGATGAGGTGTACCCGTCGCAGGACGTCGGGCTGATGCACGTGCTCGTCGGTGGCATCCTGGGCGTGACGGTTGCGTCCTCGCTGATCCGGTATCTGCAGCGGGCGTACAATGTGCACTACGAAGTGGAGCTGCGGAATCAGATCCGACTGCTCTTCTTCAACCACATCCAGCACCTTCCGACCTCGTTTTTCAACGAACATAAAGTGGGCGAAGTGACGTCCCGGTTCAAGGATGCGTCCAGTGCGCTGATCACGCTGACTACCTTGTTTCGGACGAGCATCACGCAGGGCATCTATCTCCTCCTCGTTCCTCCCTTTCTTTTCTACCTGCACTGGAAGCTCGCCCTCGTCGCCGTCGTCGCCATCCCGGCGGCCGTCACGGTTGTAACGCTTGCCGGTAAGCGGTGGCGGGAAGCGTGGCAAGACGCGTCGGAGGCCTACGCGGATCTGTACGCCCACAATGTGGAGACGCTCAGCCAGATCCGCATGGTGAAGTCGCTCTCCGTGGAGCGGACGATGTTCAAGCGAGCGCAGGAGCACATGTCGCGGGCGACGGAGACGCACCGCCGCTCGGGCAACATCGGCGAGATCGTGGCGGCTACGAACGACGGCCTTCGGTCGCTGAATCTGGCACTGTTTACCTGGCTCGGGTGGACGTTCATCCTCGACGGCTCGCTGACGCTCGGTAGCTACATCGCCTTCACCGCGTACGTCGGCTACCTCTATGATCCCCTGAAGCAGCTCGTGGACCTCTACGCGAAGCTGCAGCAGTCCTCCGTGAATCTGTGGCGGATGTTCGAATACCTGGACACGGAGCCGGAGCAGGATCCGACGCGGGTATATGAAGGCACGGAGACGGAACTCGAGCGGCGCCTGTACGGCCGGGTCGAGCTCCGCGACCTGTCGTTCTCGTATGGCGACGAGACGATTCTGGAAAACGTAAATCTTACGATTGAGCCCGGCGAGTCGGTGGCTGTTGTCGGGCCGAGCGGCTCGGGCAAGACGACGCTGCTACGTCTGCTCTCTGGGCTCGAGACACCCACGGGCGGCGACATCTATCTCGACGACACGCCGCTCGACGCACTGCCGCTCGCGGACGTGCGTCGGCAGGTGATGCCCGTGTGGCAGGAGCTCACGATGTTTGAGGGGACCATCCGCTCCAACCTGACGCTCGGGCTGGACGACGTACCCGACGCAACGCTGGACCGCGTGACGAAGCTCTGCCAGGTCCACGACGTCATCCAGGCAACAGAGAACGGCTACGACACGGCGGTTGCAGAGTGGGGCGCGTCGCTCTCGGGGGGGCAACGGCAACGACTCGTGCTGGCACGCGCGCTCCTGCGGTCGGCCCCGGTCTACCTCCTCGACGAGGTGACCTCCAATCTCGATATGGAAACGGAGGCGGCGCTCCTCCCGGCGCTCTTCGAGGCACTCGAATCACAGACCGTCCTGTTCGTCACCCACCGGGTTGAATCCGCCCGCTACGCCGACCGCATTTGCGTGGTCGAGGACGGCCGTGTGGTCGGATACGGCACGCACGAGCACCTCCTCAGCACGTGCGACCGGTACATCGGTCTGTGCGATGCGACGCCGCTCTCCATGGCCGCCTGACCCGCAGGGCGGCGTCGAATTTCCGGCGGGCTGTTTGTACGTTGGCTTCAGCGCGTTGCGACCGCGACCGGTCGTTCGCGCTCACAGCTCTTTTCCTCCGAAGCCCCGCTCATGTCCGACCGTTCCGACCTGTTCGAGCAGCTCCAGCGCCTCGCCACCGAGCAACGCAATCCGCTGTCGTCCCACATCGACACGGCGTCGATTCGCGAGATCCTCCGCGTCATCAACATCGAGGACCACCGCGTCCCGATCGCGGTCCGGCAGGAGATCCCCTACATCGCTGAAGCCGTCCAGATCGTGGTCGATGCGTTCGACCGGGGCGGCCGCCTGTTCTACGTCGGGGCGGGGACCAGCGGCCGACTCGGGGTCGTCGATGCCTCGGAAATCCCGCCGACCTTTGGCACCGACCCTTCCCTGGTGCAGGGAATTATCGCGGGCGGCCGCATCGCTGTGTTCGAGTCACAGGAAGGGGCCGAAGATGTTGCAGCGGACGGCGCGGCGGCGCTGGACGACCACGGCGTCACGTCCACCGACGTGGTTTGTGGCATCGCCTCCAGCGGCCGGACCCCGTACGTCGTTGGTGCCGTCGAACACGCGAACGACACGCTCGGCGCGCAGACGCTCTTCGTGACGACGATCCCGCGCGCGGAGTTTGGCGTCGACGTAGACGTCGCGATCTGTCCGGACGTCGGCCCCGAAGTGGTGATGGGCTCTACCCGCATGAAGAGCGGCACCGCGCAAAAGCTGGTGTTGAACATGATCACTACCGCGGCGATGATCCGGCGGGGCAAAGTGTACGAGAACATGATGGTGGATCTGCAGCGCACCAGCGAGAAGCTCGTCGAGCGCGCCCACCGCACCGTCATGATGGTGACGGGCCTGGACTACGGCGACGCCGTCGCTGCTGTTGATGCCGCCGACGGGCACGTCAAGACGGCCGTCGTGATGGTGCTCGCGGATGTGGAGGCGGGCGAGGCGCGACGGCGACTTCGCGAGGCCAACGGTTTTGTTCGCGAAGCGATCGGAGCGAGGTGAGGGGGATTATGTTTGAACGTGTGGAGACTTGAACGTGTGTAGGTGGTCGGGCGGGTGTGGAGTTGCTATTACGTTTGGGCCGAGGGCGGCGGCTTGGGCAAGGGTCAACGGGTCTCAGGCATCGACAGAAGACGGCGTGGCGGATCGTTTCACGTGAAACAAGGACCCGCAAAGCGTTCACGCAACGGGCGTTTCGTTCCACGTGAAACATTTCAGGCGGCGTTTAAAGCCGCTGAGGGCGGACCGAACTGTTCCACGTGAAACAAGAGCGCTACGTTCAAACGATTCCGAGCCTTTTTGCAGTTCCCACAGAACCTTCTCTGAGGGTCGGTTCGTTGCGAAATTACAGCGTTTTGGATGCGAACCAGTGCCAGTTTGCACCGAGGTCAACACGTTACCACC
This sequence comes from Longibacter sp., assembly GCF_051155795.1. Lineage (NCBI taxonomy): Bacteria > Pseudomonadati > Rhodothermota > Rhodothermia > Rhodothermales > Salisaetaceae > Longibacter > Longibacter sp. Next base: position 776 of record NZ_DAXETW010000129.1, on the reverse strand, counting down.
GATGTGTATTTGACCGCTGGCACGGGTCTCGCGCCGAGGCTTACGGAGCCTCCGTAGCCCGTGCGATCGCGCGTTTTTTAGCGCTTGTGGCAACCGGGCTCCCCCGTTTACGCTGCCACCACGAATCACGATGAAGCCGTTTCCGGGCGTACCGGGATCGGCCTTTCGGCATGTCGGCACGTCCCATGTCACCCCTCCCCTTCCCCGCGTCGCGAGAGTCTCACGTCTCTCTCGATCCGGACCTTTTGACATCCACTCTTCCACGTACCGCCACTCCCTGTGTCCCTGACCGATTTCACCGACCGGATCACGGCATCCGACGCCGCCCATCGACTGATCGACTGGTCCGATGCCGCGATGCAGACGCACGCATCCGACGACACGCAGCTGGTCCTCCAGGTCAAAAACGCGGCGGGCTCGCTCCCGGCATTTCTGCTTGCCCCCCTCCGCGACCAGACCTCAACCCTCGTCGCATTGATGGCCGACGAGGATGCCGCGGCCTACCTCCAGGCTGACCTCGAACAGATCGTCGGCGACGCAGACGTTCTGCGCTTTCCGGCCACCCAGCGCAAGCCGTACGACAACGAGCAGATCACTGACTCGGGCCCGCTGATCGAGCGCGCCGACGCGCTGCAAGTCCTCGCCGACGGGTTTGACGGGATCGTCGTCACCAGCATCGACGCCATATCGGAGCTGGTGCCGCCGCCGACGTCCGTGCAGCGCGAGACGTTCGCCGTAGAAAACGGGGACGTGATTCCGCCAGACGACCTGGTCGA
>NZ_DAXETW010000128.1:0-13704 GCF_051155795.1 Longibacter sp. | reverse complement strand
TGTCGATGTCACGCCCATTGAATTCAGACGACATCGATTGACTTTTGGCCTTGGCCTGGCGAATCGAGCCCGGTGGGAGAAACGCGCCCTGGCATGGCAGCGACGCATCCAAAATGGTGTTGTCATCGACGACAGGGTTATATACGACGAAACGCGCTCTGTAGACACCGGCGCGATGGTAACCGCGATGTACAGCGTGCGGCTTTCCCGCTCGTTTCGTGTGGGCGCGTACATGCAAGGATACACATACGACGAGGGCACCAGCGTTTTTCACTTTGGAATGCAGACGTTCATCGCCCTCTGATTGGACGACCGTTACGCCAACGCATACCCCATCGAACTCACGAATTGATGCAGCCATGCGTATCCCGTCCCTCACTTGTGCCCTCCTCATTCTCTTCCTTCTCACGCCTCGGCCGGATGCGTACGCTCAGCCGGACAAGGCGGGAATGTGGCAGATAGAAGGAAGTGCCGGATTCTTTTCGCCTGACGCCGACGTATCGGGGCCAGGCCACATCGTATCCGTGGCGATCGGTCGCCACCTGTCGACAGGTTTCCTGGTCAGTGGACAGGTGGGCATCGCACACACCTCTGACCGATACCGGATGGATGACCTTTTCCTCCCGGGCGGCCAGTTCTACTCGACCCACTACATTTTCCATCTGCGAATTCAATACCCGGTCACGCTGGGTACCCGGCACCGCATCGGGCTGAACAGTGGTATCATGTATCGGAAGTATTACCGGACCTACCTCGGAGAAGACACAGGATCAGATTACGGCGGACTGCTGGCAGGACTACAGTACGGGATTGATCTCCGCCCGCTTCTCGTCGGCGTGCGAATGGACTCGCACTTCCGGTACGACGACGGGTTTGGAGACTACACGATTGCCCCCTTCGTCGCCCTCGAAATGTAAGCACGGAGAGCGTCAGGAGGACCCTTCCCGCAGGGCGCGCCGAACCAGGTCGTCCGCCGACTGGACCGCCGGGTCGTCGCGCAGAACAGTACGGATCGCACGTTCTGCATCGGCGCGGCTGAACCCGAGTTCACGCAGCGCCTCGAGCGCATCCGCCCGGGCACTTGCACGGGCTTCCGACCCGCCGGTCAGCGGGGCGCTGCCGTCGAACACATCGAGGTCTTCGAAGCGGTCTCGCAGCTCGACAATGAGACGATCTGCCGTCTTACGCCCGACGCCTGAGATCTCCGTCAATCGGCTGGAGTCGCCCTCCACCACATGATCACGCAGTTCGGTCGGCGTCATGGCGGATAGCGCGGACAGCGCCAACTTCGGGCCCACGCGCGACACTCCCAGCATGGTCTCGAAGACCGCCTGTTCGGCCGTTGAACCGAACCCGTAGAGCGCCTCAGCATCTTCGCGCAGGTAATGATACGTATGCAGTTTAACGTCTTCGCCTGTCTTCGGGAGGGAGTCGTACGTCGAGGTCGGGATGTGAACGAAATATCCGATCCCGTTCACGTCGATAATAACAGATTCCGTTTTTTTCTCGACAAGGGTGCCGGATACGTAGGCGATCATGTGGGAGAAGAGTCAGGAAGAACGGTTCGAGGTACAGACCGGCGCGTCTGTTCGTGATCACACCTACGGGCCGGAGACGCCCTCGTTGCCTGCTTAACGAACATGGCCACTGAACATGGCGTCGTGAGCAGGGATGAGCAGTCCCCTCACAGGTCACGCCACACCCCTCTCGGGAGCCGCCGGGTCACCGTGGCAGCGGCCACAGACGTACGACAGCGCCTGCTACCGGCCCGGCAACAGGCGCCATCCCATCGAGGGTGCCGCTTCGTCCGGCTACATGGACACGGAGGGCAGGTCAGCCAGCGATTTGTTGACCTCTTCCTCGGGGTACTCGTAGTCCTCGAGGCGCCCCTCCCGGTAGTCTTCGTATGCGGCAAGGTCGAAGTGGCCGTGCCCGCAGAGGTTGAACACGATCGTTTTCTCCTCCCCGGCCTCTTTCGCCTTCAACGCTTCCTGGCGAGCGCCCCAGACGGCGTGGCCCGCCTCCGGTGCTGGCAGAATCCCCTCACAGCGAACGAACTGCTCACAGGCGTCAAACATCGGCATCTGCGGCGTACTAATCGCCTCCACGACGCCGGAATGGACCAGCGCACTTACCTGTGGGCTCATCCCATGGTAGCGGAGACCGCCCGAGTGAATGGGGGGCGGCACGAATTCGTGCCCGAGGGTGTGCATGCGAACCATCGGCGTCATCCGGGCGGTGTCCCCGTAGTCGTACGCGTAGTGACCCTTCGTGAGGGTGGGCGTCGCCGACGGCTCAACGGCGACGATGCGCGGCTTCTCTCGTCCGTCCACGTGCTGCTCAAGAAAGGGATACACGAACCCGGCAAAGTTGCTTCCCCCGCCCGTACATCCAACAAGCACATCCGGCCAACCTGCACCAGCTATCTCAAGCTGCTTCAAGACCTCCTGCCCGATGACGGTCTGGTGCAAGAGCACATGATTAAGCACGCTGCCGAGGGCGTATTTCGTATTCGGGTCCTGCACGGCCTTCTCCACGGCCTCGCTGATGGCGATGCCGAGGCTTCCGGTGGTGTCAGGATCGCGTGCCAGCACGTCACGCCCGGCCTGGGTCTTGTCGCTCGGACTCGGGGTGACGGATGCACCCCACGTCTGCATCATGACGCGGCGATACGGCTTCTGCTCGTAGCTGACTTTCACCATGTATACCTCGCACTCAATGCCGAGCATCTGCGTGGCAAAGCTCAGCGCGCTGCCCCACTGTCCTGCCCCGGTTTCCGTAGTGAGGCGTTTTACACCGGCCTCCTTGTTGTAATACGCCTGAGGTACGGACGTATTCGGCTTGTGCGAGCCGGTCGGACTCGTGCCCTCGTACTTGTAGAAGATCTTCGCGGGGGTGTCCAGCTCCTTCTCCCAGCGGTGTGCGCGATACAGAGGTGTTGGACGCCAGAGCCGATACACGTCTCGCACGGCTTCCGGAATCTCGATGTGCCGCTGCGTTCCCATCTCCTGTTCGATCAGCGCCTCCGGAAACAACGGGGCCAGGTCATCTGGAGTCACCGGCTCGTGGGTCTTCGGATTCAGTACGGGCCCCATGTCCAATCCCAGCGCCTCTGCATCGGCGTTCAGGTTGTACCAGTGCGTCGACAGCTCGGACTCGTCGAGGAGAAACTTTGTCTGCTTTGACATTACGCGGGGACATAATCAAACGGTCAGGAGAAACGCAGTATGGAAGGTCCATGTCGACGCCTGGGAAAGCAATCCGGAAGCGTGACGGTCCCGGGATGTTTTCCGAAGCATGGGCCGCAGCGCTGAACGAACGTCGATACAAAAAACGCCTGCTGCCAAAGGGCAACAGGCGCCTGGATTCCGCCATGCGTCGTGACCGAGGAGCCACTTCGCATTTCGAATTTCGACCTTCCAACTTGTTACGCCGTTTGTCCGGCCTCCACGTCCTCGAGCTGGACCCCCTGGAGGCCCATCGCTTTGTACGTGGCCCCCTTGAAGGCGGGGTTGGTCGACTGCAGTTCGTCCATGATTTGCTTCGGACCCTTCTCGTAGTCCATTGAAGACCCGACGCGCCGCGCGATCTCGGGTAGGCTTTCCCAGCCGGGCTTGCAGTTAACCCGGTTGCTTTCGTTGTGCCAGCGGTCGAACGGCGTACCGTGCTCATCTTCGCGGCTCTTACCCATCTCCATCATGAGCGTGCGATTGACGCCCTGGATCTCTTTCGCGGGGCGTACACGCTGAGCGCGGCCGGTCTGGTTGATGTAGGTCCCGACGGTTTCCACGACCATCGCCGCGGGGATGGCAACATCCGATGCCGGCAGCGTATCGTTGTCGGTGTTGTAGTAGTGCAAAATGATGTCCGTGTCCGCCAGATCATCGGCGGTGCAGAGACCGGCAGCGACGGGATCGTCTTCCAGCACGTAGATTACGTCGTAGTCGCCGTTGGCGATCTGCGCGCCGAGCAGGTCGTGGTCGACGGCCGACATGCCGAGTCGCTCACATCCCTGCGCGTTCGGCGTCTTGTCGTCGGTGATGAGCCATCCGTCGCCGGCTCCTTCTTCGACGTGCGGGATGTACTGCGGCGTGTCGGTGCCGAGGGCCTCGGCCAGCTGCGTCAGCAGGTAGTTGTCCTCAACGGTGGCGTTGGCGGATCCGAGGAGAAGCGTCCGGTCCGGATCGGCCTGTCCGAGCAGGGCGGCCGATCGCGCGTACGCCTGCGTCCATGAAGCGGAGGTGAGCTCACCGTCGCGCCGAACCTCCGGCCCGTCCGGGCGGTGTTCGTTAAAGCGGTCGTAAACGAGACGATCTTCGTCCGGCAGCCAGTATTCGTTCACGTTCAGGTTCTGGCGCGGCGTGATGCGCAGGACGAGGTTGTCGCGAACCCAGTAGTGGCAGTTTGCCCCCGTCGCATTCGTGGTCACGATCGACGGCGTGGAGCTCATTTCCCAGATCCGCGCCTTGAACCGGAAGTCCGTCGCCGTAAGCGCTCCGACGGGACAGATATCGATCGTGTTCATCGAGTAGGCGTCGTCGAAGTCTTCACCGGGAGCGGTGATCGGGTAGTTCTTAACTCCACGCTGGTTGATCGTAAGCTGTCCCGAGCCCGAGATCTCGTCTGTGAAGCGGGTGCAGCGGGTGCAGTTGATGCAGCGCTCGGCATCGAGCGTAACGCGCGGGCCCAGCTTCACGCGCTTCGGCTTGTGCACCTTACGGAATTCGAAACGTGAGCCTTCCGGGCCGTACTTGTACGCTTGAATCTGCAGCGGGCAGTGCCCGGCCTGATCGCAGATGGGGCAGTCGAGCGGGTGGTTGATCAGGAGAAACTCCAGCGTGTCCTTCTGCGCCTCCTCCACCTCCTCGCTCCCACGCTGCGTCTTGACCACCATGCCATCCTGTACGTCCACCGTACAGCTGGCCTGCATCTTGGGGAAAAACTGGATCACCGGGTCGCCGTTATCGTCCGTTTCGACCTCTCCGGTCGCACGGTCCTTTTTCGGCATGCCGACCTTGACCAGGCACTGTCGACAGTTCGCCGGAATCGACATCGCCGGGTGGTAGCAGAAGTGCGGCAGCTCGATGCCCTGATCCAGACAGAACTGGAGGAGCTTGTGCTCCCCTTCGTACTCGTACGTCGTTCCGTCGATGGTTACGGTAGGCATAGTCGGTCCAGTCGGTTCGTTGTGCCGGGACGATGCCCCAGCCGGGTCGATAAGGTGGGATACAGTAACGTACGACAGAGTCGGTCTAACGCTCCACCGATTCGTTACGGATTCAAAGGATGTTCCGTTTTACCGTTGCAAACCAGCGGTGTCGGCAGGGGCCGTTCGGGCGCGCCACATCACGGCGTCGAAGCGGCGAGGGCGATTCCGGCGGCTGCAATCTGCACGTCGAGGGTGTCCGGCCGCTCGGCCCCATCGCCGGCGTAGTGGTCACGCTCTTCGTTCGATAGCGCACGGAGGCGAACCGTCCCCTGCACCGTCGCTTCCCCCTCTGCGTCCAGCGGTACGGTGAAGGCGTAGCCGCTGTCCGTCCGCGGCACCATAACGCGCACGGGTCGCGTGTCGCCCGCGTCCAATGCCAGCCAGCATCCTTTTTTCTGGCAGACCTGCGTAATCCGGCCGCTCACAGTTACTGTCCGACCGTCGTGTGCTGCCGGATCGTCGGCGAGCGTCTCGACAGGCACCGCCTCGTCCGTCGAAATCTCCTGACCAAACGTTTGAACCCTGGACGTTTGAACCTCCGCACTGGAGTCGGATGGGTCGGTGGCAGAGGGCTCGCTGCGGCAGGCACCCAGAAGGGCGGCGACCGCGAGCGTTAGCGAAACGAGGACAAGCGCGCGATGAAGCATGGGGCAGTCTGGCCGGGCGTGAACATGGATACGAGGTCGGTGCGAAACGCAGCACAACGGGACCGGGGTGTCAGGCGTGCTCCGCTTCCAATGTCGACGCGTGGTCCGCCGCGTCAGATGTCGCCTTTTGCTCCTCTATCTCGTCCAACAAGTCGTACAGTTGGCGGCGCCGGACGTAATTCATGAGTGTCGAAATCCGATACGTCCCACCGGCGATCGCCACAACACCAGCGACGACGAGCGCAATCTCAGGCATAGCTCCATTCCAGGCCGCAATCTCGAAGAACGGGAGGAGCATCAAAAACGGCCCCGTGACGATACCGAAGATCATGCTCCAGTACTTCCAGGCCGCATTCGCAAGCTCATCGCGGCGCCTCTCGACCCATTCCGGCGAGAGTCCCGCCTCTCGTTCTTGAGCGCGATCGTACCGCGTATGATTCGTGTCGTGCAGCGCGCGATCGAACTCGCCCAGATCGCCCAGGCGGTCGATCAAGAGACGGCGGGTCGCATCGCTCATGACCAATCCGGGCTCATAGAGACAGAATCGAGAAGGGATGCCTACGTTGCCGGCGCCGCGCTTTCAACCCCGGACGACGTCTTGGAGCTTACCGGGTGAACCGACGCCTTGCACTTCGCTTCGAACTCGTCGCGGAAGCGTTTGAGCGTGTACTGTACCGGCCAGGCCGCCGCGTCGGCGAACGCGCAGATCGTCCGGCCTTCCATTTGATCGCAGAGATCGAGCAGCAGATCGAGGTCGCGCATCTGACCTTCGCCCTCGTCGATCCGCGTGACGATGTTCTCGAGCCAGCCCGTCCCCTCGCGACACGGGGTGCACTGACCACAGCTTTCGTGTGAGTAGAAGTGCGTGACCCGCCGCAGGTAGGACACCATGTCGGTGTCTTCGTCGAGGACCAGCATACCGGCGGTCCCCATCATGGAGCCCGCCTCGCGAAGACTCTCGGCATCCATCGTGACCCCGTCGCACTGGTCCGCGCGGAGCGGAGGCGTGGAGCTTCCGCCGGGCACGAGCGCCTTGAACTTCTTGCCGTCCCGCATGCCTCCGCAGACCTCGTCGATCAGGTCGGAGATCAGCATTCCGGTTGGGTATTCGTACACGCCCGGGCGGTTCACGTGGCCGCTGATGCCGTAGAGTACGGGCCCGGGATGCTTCTCCGCACCCGTGTTCGCAAACCAGTCAGCGCCCTTCTCGATGATGAGGGGCACACAGGCGAGCGTCTCGACGTTGTTGATGGTCGTTGGCTGGCTCCAGGCACCGACCTGGGCGGGAAATGGAGGCTTGTAGCGTGGGTAGCCGCGCTTGCCCTCGAGCGAGTTCAAAAGGCTGGTTTCCTCCCCGCAGATGTAGGCACCGGCCCCTTTGTGGATGACGATGTCCATGGAGAAGTCGGTCCCCATGATGTTCTCGCCCACGAGGTTCTGCTCGTAGAGCTTCTCCAGCTCTTTCTCCATGTGCTTGATCCAGTCCGCGTACTCGCCACGAACGTAGACGTAGCATGCGTCGATCGACATGGCGTAGCCCGCGATCAGAATACCCTCAAACATGAGGTGCGGGTTGTACTCCATCAGCTGCCGGTCCTTGAAGGTCCCCGGCTCACTTTCGTCGGCATTGCAGGCCAGATACCGGGGGCGATCGTCCGGCTCCGGCATAAAGCTCCACTTCATGCCCGTGGAAAAGCCGGCGCCGCCACGACCGCGCAGACCGGACTCTTTCACCGCATTGGTGACATCCCCCGGTTCGATGTTCTTGGTCTCGAGGACCTTGCGGAGGGACTCGTATCCGCCCTCATCCTTGTAGACCTCCAGCCTATGCAGATCGCGGACAGGCGGAAGGAGGACGCGCTCGTAGTTGCGCCAGTCCCCCGCTTTGGATGTTGGACTCCCGTTGGTAGCTTCCATGGGATACAATTAAATCTCGGTCGGGAATGTCGGAAAGGGGTATCGGTAGCTCGTCGCGGCCGCCTGGGTGGCCGCATCAGGCGTCATCGACCGCCATCGTGTCGTCGGACGGAAGATCCGCCAGGGCGCGGTAGCAGAGCCGTTTCGTTCGCCAGTCCACGTACACGTACGCGGCAATGGTCATGTGGATGGCCGCCACCGCGCAGGCCGCGGCGATCACGCCGATCAGCTCGATGGGTTCGAGGTTGTCTACCCGACGGAAAAACTCGTACAGCCCGGCGGTCGGCAGCACAACGGACATCACCGTCATGATCGCCCCGAGGGCGTAGACGTACGACTTGCTATCCTCGAGCGAGCGGAGTAGCCGGCGCGCATACGGCGCGTCGCCGTTCCGGAGGCGCTCACCCTTTTCATCATCCGCCCCCAGCGCGTCGACGAGCGTCTCTCGCGCGGATGCCGCGGACGCAGCGGTCGGTGTCCGCGTCGAAACGGAGGAATCGTCGGATGTAGCCATGGGGCGCCGGTGTCGAAGATGACCGTCGTCGCGAGGATCACTACTTGATCGTCTTCGAACGCGGTTGCGTCTTGTAGGTGTCCGTCGTTTCGGCGTCGGACCGGCGATTTCCGCCCATTTCGTCCTCGTCCTGGGGCAGCGTCACCGATGTAAACTTCGGAATCTCGCCCTTCTTCAGGTTCTCCAGCAGGTCGTCCACCTTCTCTTTGGTGAGGTTGTGAACGTACGGGCCGTTGGTGACCTGCATCATCGGGGCCGAGCCGCAGCAGCCGAGGCACTCCACCTCCTGAAGGGTGAACATGCCGTCCTCGGTGGTTTCGCCGGCATGAACGTCCAGCTGCTCCTCCAGGTAGTGCAGAATGTCGTACCCGCCAGTGAACTGGCAGGTGAAGCAGGTGCACACATCGAGCACGAATTTTCCCTGCTCCTCCTTGTAGTACTGCGTGTAAAACGTGGCGACGCCGTATGCCTTCGAAAACGGCATATCGAGCGTGTCGGCGCAGAGCTGGATCACCTCTGGAGGTAGAAAGCCGAACTTCTCCTGCGCCATCCAGAGCACGCTCATGATGGCCGCATCCGGCTCCGGATACTTCGCCTTGTACTGCTCGATCTGCTCTTTCTCCTTCTCCGTCCAGACGAGTTCATCGTCGGAAAAAACCGGATCGGGATCCTGGTCGGGCAGCTCGACCACCGGCCGTTGAATGTCGAATTGGCTCATGCTCCGTGTCGAATTTCGAGGTTCGAATGTCGTATGCGTCTCGTCGAATGGCTCGGGGTGCCGCGGCCGAGGATGCTCGACACTCGACACTCGCCACTCGAAATCGTGCTATTTGTCCGCTTCCCCCATCACCGGGTCGATCGAGCCGATGATCACAACGGTATCGGCGACCAGCGAGCCCTCCATGATGTACTCCATGCCCTGGAGATTCGTGAAGGACGGCGCGTTAATCCGCACCCGGAAGGGGCGACCCGTCCCGTCGCTCGTGAGGTAAAATCCGAGCTCGCCTTTCGGGCTTTCGACCGCGTGGTACGCATTGGCCCCTTTCGGCGCCTGCGTGCCCACGTCAGTGTACATGAAGTCGTGAATCATGCCCTCCATCGAGTAATACACCTCGTCTTTCGACGGGTAGGCCTGCTTGGCGTCGTCCGCACGAATCGGGCCCTCGGGCATGCGGTCGAGGCACTGCTCGATGATGCGGATGCTCTGCTCCATTTCCTCAAGCCGCAGGAAGTACCGGGCGAGGCAGTCGCCTTCATCCCGAATCGGGATGGTAAAGTCGACTTCATCGTATTTGAGGTAAGGCTCGAAGCGGCGCACGTCGTATTCGACGCCGGATCCGCGGAGGTTGGGTCCGGTCATGCCGAGCTCGATGGCCTCCTCTTTCGTGATACGGCCGACGTCCTTGTTTCGCTCGATCCAGATCCGGTTTCGATTCAGGAATTTCTGCCAGCTGGCCAGCTCCTCTCTGAAGCTGTCGCAGAAGGCGCGGATAAGTTCGAACGAGCGAGGGGTCAGATCGGAGGCCACGCCCCCGATCCGGGCGTGACTGACGGTGAAGCGCGCACCGGCGACCTCGTCGAAAATCGAGTAGATGTCCTCACGCTGCTGAAACGTCCAGAGGAAACCGGAGACCGCCCCGGCGTCCATGAGGCCGACGCCGAGCCAGAGGCAATGCGACGAGATGCGCGCCAGCTCGCACATGATCATGCGAATCCAGGCCGCGCGCTCTGGAATTTCGATCCCGGCCAGCTTCTCCACCGCAAGGCACCAGGCGACGTTGTTGGAGTAGGGCGAGAGGTAGTCCATGCGGTCGGTGTACGGCATGAACTCCTGGTACGTCTTCGACTCGGCCAGCTTCTCGATCCCGCGATGCAGGTAACCGATGTCGAGGACGGCCTTCTCGATGGTTTCGCCGTCCAGCTTGACGACGCAACGCAGCACACCATGCGTAGCCGGATGCTGCGGCCCCATGTTCAGGATCATCTCATTCTCCAGCGGGTCCTCTTCCGACCACTCGGTCGCAGGAACGCCGCCGTCGCCCTGCGCGGCACGCTTTTCTTCAATCCACGCGTGCTTCGCTTCAAGACGCTCGTAAATCTTCTCGTTGTGCTTCGGCCAGAAGCGAAACTTGTCGCCGAAGTCGAGACCGGGAAATTGTGGGGCCGTGGCCATGGGGGAATTGCGGTTCGCGTGTGGTTCATTACAACGTCGGAACGGAAGGCCGTCTCGACGTCATTCGATATCCGTGTCGTCGGTAAAGTCTGACTTCGGCTCCAGGTAGCTCTTGGTCGGTTTTGAGCCGTGCGCGGCGGCAAAGGGGTCCATCGTGAGCTCGCCCTCCGGCGTTTGTGGCGGAAGGGGCAGCGAGCCCGGGACGCCGAGCAGCGGGAATTCCTTCCGCAGCGGAAAGTATTCGAAGTCTTCCGGCATGTACATGCGGCGCAGATCCGGGTGGCCCTCGAACGTGATGCCGAGCATGTCGTAGGCCTCGCGCTCGTTCCAGTTTGCGGCGCGGTACACCGGGCTGACGCTCGGCACGCTGAGATCGTCTTCGTCAATCCGCACCTTCAGGCGGATTCGCTTATTGCGCTCCAGCGAGAGGATATTGTAGAACATCTCGTAGCGCTCGTCCTCGGTGAAGCGGTCGATGCCGCCGCAGTCCGCGAAGTAGGTGAAGCTCAGCTCTTCCCGGAGGAAGCGGCAGACCTCGCGGATTTTTTCCTTCTCCACGAAAACCGTGTCTTCCCCGGCGTACGACTCCACATTCCACACGACGTCGCCGAACTCCTCGACGAGGGCATCGATGACCTCGGGGATGCGGGTTGTCCCCTTGGCGTGGGGATTCGACTCCGAGTCTTCGGGACGGGCCTCATCCGTCGGCGTATAGTAAAACTTCAGCGCTTCGTGCTCGCGCTTCTCTTCTTTCGGCTGGGCGTTGCGTTCGTCGTCGCGCATGAGCAGGGGCGGGCGCGGATGGAAAAAGGGTTGGAAAGGGGGTACAGCAGCGCGTGGCGCTATGCCTTCACCGGAGTGGTCGCCGTATTGCTCGTCGCGTCTTCCGCTTTTGCGTTTGGCGCCTCCACGACGAAGTTCGGCGTTTTCGGCTTCTCGAGCTGCGCGGGGAACTTGCTGCTGTTCTCATGCACAATCGGCGCGCGCTCTACGAGCGGGCCGTCTGTGTAGTCCTGCAGCACGGAGTATTCGTTCCGGATCTTCTCCTGAATGTCCATCAGCGCGTGCAGGACGGATTCCGGGCGCGGCGGGCAGCCGGGGATGTACACGTCGACCGGCAGGAAGTTGTCGATTCCCTGCACGACGCCGTAGCACCGGTGCATGCCGCCGGTGGAGGCGCAGGCGCCCATCGCGATGCACCACTTCGGATCCGGCATCTGATCCCAGACGCGGCGGATGGCGTGGCTCATCTTGTAGGAGCACCAGCCGGCGACGATCATGAGGTCAGCCTGGCGCGGGGAAAACCGCATGGCCTCGCTCCCGAATCGGGCGGCGTCGTATTTCGGGCCGGCAAACGCCATCATCTCGATCGCGCAACAGGCCAGCCCCATAGGCATCGGCATCAGCGAATTCGAGCGCGCCCAGTTGAGCACCGCGTCAACGCGCGTGGTGAAAAAGCCCTCACCACCGGACGGAGTCATTCCAGCCATGGTATTATCTGCATTGGTGTAAAAAGTGACGCCTGTTCCATCCCGCCGCCAGGATCGTTGCGGCCGCACAGTATGGTGGTCAACCCGGCAGACGGGCCGGGCGAAGCGATCGCAAGGGTACGTGGCACGGAGACGGATGGAGAACGGCCGGGCAGACATCACCTGCAAGCGTACGTTCGACCCGTTCTTTCCAGGGACAGGTGGTATGGTTAACCGAGGGCCCCTGTTTCAGACGAGACAGAAACAAGACCGGGGATCACGCCCCGTTCGCGACGGCTTCTCTCCCCGTTTATCGAGCGAAAAACGCCCATCTCACGCGGATCCGGCGCCCTACTGCTCAAAGTCCAGTCCGCCCTTCTTGATGTCGTAGACCAGACCGATCAACAGAATCACGGTGAAGATGGTTACGACAACCATCACGCCAAAGGCCGCGCCTCCCTCGATGAAGTCATGGAAACTGACCGCCCAGGGATACATGAACACGACCTCCACGTCGAACACGATGAAAATCATCGCCACGAGGTAAAACTTTACGGAGTACCGCTCTCGGGCACTTCCAATCGGGTCCATGCCGCTTTCGTACGGCGTCCGCTTGATGCGATTCGGCCGCTTGGGACCGATAAGCTCGGCCGCCTTTAGAAGCGTTAGCGCCAGCCCGGTGGCCAGCGCGATCATGATAAACAGCGGGATAAAGTCTCCAAACATGAGCCGGAGCGTGCGAAAAGCGGAAGGTCCGTCGGGGAACTGCCGTGGCGAGCCCCGTCACAGCCAGAGGCCGCAGCGGAGCCGCGTGCCCGAAAGACGGGCATGAGAGTAGCAGGTAACCATTGTACGTAACGCCCTCCACGGGTGCAAAAGGCGCGCCCGCCTGCATTCCGAAGAGCCAGTGAAATGGGGGATTGGGAATGCGAAAGGCGAAAGGCGAAGGGCGTCATCGTTCCGGCGTGATGCCCCCCGCAGCCTCCGGGATCGCGGTGGTTTGTCGTCGGCCGGACGTGGCCGATAAAACCGCGCCCTATACTTAGAGGCAGATTCGTACCTAAGCGACCCGATCGCCCACCGGAAAGGTCGTCGTCCTCACCCTCCCCCGGTAACCCCAACTCCCCAATCCCCAATCAGTAATTCCCGATCCGTAATTCCCAACGAATCAACGTTCTAACGTCGCAACCTAACGTAGGAACGCAAAAAGCCAGGCCCGACCGGGATACCCCCGACCGGACCTGGCAATCACTTCGGACTTCAACCTTCGCACTTCAACCTTCGCCCTTCGCATTAGAACGTATACTGCATCCGTCCGAAGACGGCTAGGCCCAGTTCCGGGGCGCCGGCGAACTCGCGGTGCTCGTTGTCGAGGATGTTCTTGCCGGTGATATCAACGCGAAGACCCGGAATGGACGTCAGTTTGTACCCGACGCGAGCATCGAGGAGGAAGTACGAGTCCACCTCACCGACGTACGGACCGGTTTCCACCGGAAAGCCTTCCACGTAGTTACCGGTCATCCCGAAGGAGAAGCCGCTGTCGAAGCGGTAGTCGAACCCGCTCTTCGCCTTGAACGCCGGTGCATTCAGCGCGAGGCTCAGCGACGTATTCGTCTCTTCCAGCTCCTCGTTGTCGAAGAAGTCGTCGCTCAGGATCGACGTGTTGGCAAACATCGACAATGCATCGGTCGCCTGAAGCGTGAGGGAGATGTCGATACCGTAGTACGACACCTCACCGAAGTTACGGTAGCTCAGGAAGCCGCCGACTTCGTTCG
>NZ_DAXETW010000127.1:0-8270 GCF_051155795.1 Longibacter sp. | reverse complement strand
GACGCCCGCGCCGTCATCGCGGCACGCGGCGGGTACGGCTGCATGCGTCTCCTGAACGACCTCCACGTGATCGCGGAAAGCGCGAGCCCGAAGTGGGTTGTCGGCTACAGTGACGTCACAGCACTTCAACTGGCGCTGTATCGACACCTGGGGTGGTGCTCCCTGTCCGCGCCGGTTGTGACCGAATGGGCGACGCTGTCTCCAGCCGCGCCTCCGGCCGACGGCTGGGGCGCCGACGCAGTCCAGGAGGGACCGGCCGGAAGCCGCAACCTGGATGCAGCGGCGTGCTTTCAACGCGTAGCGACCTATGACGAAGCCTCTAAGCTCCCGCTCGCAGAGAACCTCCCCGTGCTCCAAGACGGGTCCAACGGCCGCGGCCCCCTTCTCGGTGGAAACCTCTCGGTTCTGACGCGCCTCATTGGCACGCCCTTCCTTCCCGATCTAACAGGCGCTGTTCTCATTCTGGAGGACGTCGGCGAAGCCCCCTACCGCATCGATCGCATGCTCACCCATCTGGACTTGGCCGGACATCTGGACCGTCTCGCCGGCGTCGTGCTCGGCTCGTTTCAGCCGGGGGACATCCCTGAGCCATCGCTTTCGATACACGAGGTCTTCGCCGCTCACTTTTCGGGGCGGAGCTACCCGGTAGCAACCGGACTGGCCTACGGACACCTGTTACCCCGTCTCACGCTTCCCCTCGGGGCTTCGGCGGAACTGACGGTGGAAGACGATACCGCAAACCTCCGCGTCGAGCTGCATCGGGCCGGCAAAGCAGACAAGGAGCCAGTCGCCAAACCGACGGCCTAAAAAGCGAATGCCCCGCCCGGTGTGGACGAGGCATCGCGGAATCAGGTCACAGGCCCGTTGGCGCGGGACCGCGTAGTTGGCCGAAGCCCCGGGCTCGCAACCTACATGATCGAGCGGAACGACGAAGGAACGTTGTCGCTCTGGGCGCGGCCGGCGTCTGACGGCTGCGACGGGGCGTCGTCGGGGATATCCCCGTCCGTGCAGTAGGTGTCGATCGCCGCGCGAAGGTCACCGGCAATGGCGCTGGCCGTGCGTCCCTCGATGTGCTTGCGCTGGATGACGTAAACCGGGTCGCCGTTTCGGAACAGGGCAATGAACGGGGAGGACGGCGGAATGCCGACGAGGTATTCTCGTGCTCGCTCTGTTGCCTCGAGATCCTGGCCGGCGAACACGGTCGTGTAGGCATCCGGATGGGTATCGCCCTGTTTCACCATGGCGACCGCCGGACGGGCATTGCCCGCAGCGCATCCACACACCGAATTAATGACGAGGACCATCGTGCCCTCGCGCGTTTCGTCAAACGCCTGGTCGACAGCCTCCGCCGTCTTCAACTCTTTGACGCCGAGTTGCGTGAGCTCTTCGCGCATCGGCTGTACCATCTGCTCAGGGTACGGCATAGGTGGGGTCCGGTCGGATGAACAAGTATGGTCGGGGGCCAGAATGTGGCCGGTGTGTACGATACCCGGCGCCCGCGGGGGATGATCCGTTTGTCCCCTTCCGACGGCGGCGCCTGCCCTGCTTTTGCCGATTCCTCAAGGCCCAGCAGGGTCATATGCGATCGTGCGGCCTGGAATTCCTGCCACGTTGGTTCTACCTTAAACAGCCGACCGCAAAATGAATGGTCTCTCCGGATGGGGCAGCATAGCTTTCGCTGCGTGTGTCGCTCGAAAACGCCGAGGCGGTGTTGCGTCGCACCCGCTAAGCGCGGCTTAGCTATCCCATCGACGTCCACCAACCCTTCCCGATTCATGCTGCAGTTTTCGACACCGCGAACGGTTCTTCTGCTCTTGATCGCGGTCGTTCTCGGTACCGGGTGCACATCGACACGCCCGGCACCGGACGCCCCAACGTCGGACCGATCGGCCGCACGAACCGATGCAGGGACAGTAGAGCCCCGTCTACGGGCCGAGGCGCGTCGCTGGGACGGCGTTCCTCATCGCCTCGGCGGCACTGACCGACGCGGTGTAGACTGCTCCGGCCTTACGCAGGCTCTCTACGCCGACGTTCTCGACCTGCGCCTTCCGCGCGACACGCGGCGACAGTCCCGCGTCGGTACGGAGGTTCGACGGTCGGAGTTGCAGCCAGGCGACCTGGTGTTCTTCCGACCGAGCCGGAAGGACCGTCACGTCGGCGTCTATCTTTCAAACGGCGAGTTTGTCCACGCGTCGGCCAGCAGCGGCGTCACGGTCTCATCTCTGGACGACCGGTACTGGGAGCGAACGTGGTGGCAGGCACGACGCGTCCTGCAGGATGCGTCCACGTCCTCTCCCGCCCCCGAGGGGCCTGCCCCCGAAGGACCCGCACGCGGCGGATGGTGATCGTACAACGACGTGAGCGTCACACACCTCTGCATTTTCGGTCGTAAAAATACCGGAACGTGCCGGGCGATGGACAGGAACAATTTTTACCATGGGCCGAATACTACGGTCCGAGTTCGAATTATTACCCCCGCCACCGCCGCTGCCACGACAGGCTGTGGCGTCTTTTTTTACCCGGCGGATCCCGATTCGGACGTCCCTTCTGTCGATGTATTCACGTACGCACGTGCTATTATGACCAAAGACAAACCCGTCTACCTGACCGAGGAGGGTCTGCAAGATCTGAAAGAAGAGCTGCGGTTTTTGAAAACGAAGGAACGCGCACGGATTGCAGACGCCATCGCTGAGGCCCGCGCTAAAGGCGACATCTCGGAAAATGCGGAATATGATGCCGCAAAGGAGGAGCAGGGCAAACTGGAAGCCCGGATTTCTAAGCTCGAAGACACCATCGCCCGGGCTCGGCTCGTCGACGAAAAGACCGTCGATACCAGCAAGGCGTACATTTTGTCCAAGGTCACCGTCGAAAACGTCGACTCCGGCGCGGAGCAGACGTACACGCTCGTCTCCGAACAGGAAGCCGATATTTCCGAAAACAAGATCTCCGTCGATAGCCCGATCGGGAGCGGCCTTCTCGGAAAGGAAGAGGGCGACGTGATCGAAATCGACGTGCCGGCCGGTTCCGTAAAGCTCAAAATCAAGGATATCAATCGCTGAGTAGGAACGGTGCATGTGTCGCCTGTCCGTCCGTACGGACGTCGGTCGGACCCTTTTCCCGGTGGGAATCGTCGTACAGATCGTCGACGACCTTTCACGACTCCAGACCTTGGTGACGGATCCGACCCCACCCCACGACGCCTCGCACTCGCCTGATGACGGGCCGGATGCGGGGCGTTCGTCATACGCGGACGACCCGTCGCCCGCTGCATCCCACGCGATGTCCGAACCAGGCATCGAATCCGGAGATGTTGAGGTGTTCACGCTTACCCCCGCGCTGATGTGCTCCTGGTTGAACACGGCTGTGCGCGGCACGCTGATCGTTTTGATCGGATACTACACCCTCTGTACGCTGCTCCTCGTCTCATATCGATGGGTAGACCCTCCCACGACCGGCGTACAGATCCAGCGGGCCGTATCAGCGTGGTGGACCGGTGACGCATTTGAACGGTCCTACCGACCCGTCTCCCTGGCAGACATCGACGACGATCTCGAACTGGCAGTTGTGTCCGCGGAGGATACGCGATTCTTCCAGCACACGGGCATCGACTGGAAAGCCATCGGCGAAGCGATCGAGGACAACCGGGAACGAGGCCGGTTGTATCGCGGCGGGTCGACGATCACACAGCAGCTGGCGAAGAATCTGTTTCAGACGACGCACAGCTCGCTCATTCGAAAGGGCCTGGAGGTGCCGCTGAC
Organism: Longibacter sp.; assembly: GCF_051155795.1. Lineage (NCBI taxonomy): Bacteria > Pseudomonadati > Rhodothermota > Rhodothermia > Rhodothermales > Salisaetaceae > Longibacter > Longibacter sp. The sequence goes on along the minus strand of NZ_DAXETW010000127.1, from coordinate 4,512 downwards.
GTTCCTCACCGAGCTCGTGTTGTCCAAGGAACGCATTCTCGAGCTCTATCTGAACGTCATCGAATGGGGTCCCGGCGTATTCGGTGCCGAAGCCGCCGCACAGCACCACTACGGCCGCGCCGCGGCTTCGATGACCCGGTGGCACGCAGCCGCACTGGCCGCCTGCATTCCGAATCCGCATGTGCGCACCCCGAGCCGGATGACGCACTATACGCGCACCATCCTCGGACGGATGCGCCAGGTCGAGCGGTTTGAAGCGTACTTCTAATGCCGCCGCCCGCTACGTAGCGCCATAGCATACTGCGTTTGGGCTCGTCCTCAGTTTCTCGGTCGGCGGAGCACCCCGATTGCGCGCAACGCCCCCTTCCATCCTTCCCCTTTTCCTTCCGATGATCGATCTGCGCAGCGACACCGTCACCCGACCGACGCCGCGTATGCGCGACGCCATGGCCCAGGCCAATGTCGGCGACGACGTCTACGGGGAGGACCCGACGGTGAATCGACTGCAGGATGAGTGTGCCACCCTCCTGGGGGTGGACGCTACGCTGTTCGTCCCGAGCGGAACGATGGCAAACCAGATCTGCCTGCACGTGCTGACCGATCCCGGGGATGAGGTCATCCTGGATCGGAGCAGTCACATCTTCAACTACGAGTCCGGCGCGAGCGGCATGATCTCCGGCGTCCAACTCAATCCCATCGACACGGCCGACGGCCGCCTGAAGCCGGCAGACGTAGAGGCAGCCGTTCGGCCGAAGATGTCCGTGTACGCCCGCTCCCGCGTTGTCAGTCTCGAAAACACGGCCAATAAGGCGGGAGGCGTCGTGTATGACCTGGACCGGGTTCACCGAATTGCCGACGTTGTGCACGCCCACGACCTTCGGTTCCACCTGGACGGGGCGCGCCTGTGGAATGCGTCTGTTGCGCTGGACGTGTCCCTGGCCGACCTCATTGCTCCGTTCGACATCGCGTGGCTCGCCTTCTCGAAGGGCCTGGGAGCACCCGTGGGCTCCATCATTGCAGGCCCTGACGATACCATCGAGGCCGCCGGTACTGTGCGCAAACAGCTCGGCGGCGGCATGCGGCAGTCCGGAATCCTGGCCGCAGCAGCCCTCGTGGCGATGGACGGCTACAGGGAGCGCCTCAGACGAGATCACGATAACGCCCGCCGCATCGCCGAGACCGTTGCTGAGCTCGATTCGTTCGAGCTGGACCTTGGACGCGTCCAGACGAACATCGTTATTTTCGATGTCTCCGACGGAACGGTCGAGGAGGTCATCACTCGCCTCGCAGCTCACGATATTCACGTCACACCCTTCGGGCCCCGGACGGTACGAATCACGCTCCATCGCGACGTAGACGACGCGGCAGTCAACGCCACGATCGATGCGCTCCGCACCGAATTCGACTGATCCCCGGTCGACGATACGGCGCGCGAGACGGTTGGGGTACACGAGCCGAAGCCGTTTCGTCGAGTGCGGGTGGAGTCAGGGAACGACCCAGTCGCCTTCAAACGTTTTGCCCGACTCGTTCCAGCGGAACGTAGCCCGCTGGTGATTGCCACGCTGGAGGTGCAGCGCATCGATCTCGTCGATCACCGTGCGAATGACCGCGAAATGCGGTCGGCCGTCAGCGACGTCCTCCCTGATCAGATCCCCAGCATGAAACCCGTCCGGCAATCCGTCGTCAGGCTCGTCAACGACTGTAGCCGGAGCTTCCGGCTTGAGGTAGTGGCCCAGACTTGCCGGCGGCTCACTTTCCCACATACCGTCCGCCACCGGGTCCGTCGTGTGAACCGTTGCCGAGCCGCGCAGCCGGAGCTGCAGCGATCGCTCCGGATTCCAGGCGTGCCAGGCAATCCGATCATTGGATCGGATCTCCGAGACCTTTGACGACCGGCGATCGGAGTGAAATGATAGCGCGCGCGCCTCTCTCTGGACCGCCCGGAGGATCACCGTCCGAAGCTGCGGCTGATCGATACCGGCCGTTCCGAACGTGGGTGTACGGAAGAAGTGTTGGGGATCGTTTGCACCTGCTTCGATCTCTTTCCAAACGAGGTCGAGGACGTCGTCGAGATGGCTCCAGGTCTCCATGTCGGGGGAAGGGTTGCGTCGAGAAAGAGGGCAAATACGGATGGGGCGCCGATACGGCTGGCCGTCGGATAATGCCCATCGCGGCCGGATTAAACGCGGAGCGCCATGTCCTGGGTGACCTCAATCTGGCAGGACAGACGACCGAGGTCGCGCCCGCTCAGGAAGGCGTCGAGCCAGTGCTCTGGATCATCCGCCCCCTCTTCTATCTCTACAGCGCAGGCGGAGCAGTGGCCCTGTCCGTCACAGTTCACGTGCTCGGTCACCCATCCGTGCGGGGACAGATCGTACTCTCGGAGGACCGCTCGAAGCGTTCGGCCATGCTGGACTTCCAATTCGTGCCATTCGCGGCCGTCGTGTACAGCGACGGTATGCGTTGCGTCAGGACCACCGCTTTCGACAGTATCCTTTTCAGCACCTCTGGTTGTTGACGTCACATTCGACAGCGTGTCGCTCTGCCGGGCCGGAGTCATAGCAATGGATCACCGTTTTGCAAAACCATTTATCCAAGTACCTGACCGACGGTCTCCCCCGGTCGTTTCCCGTAGCGGCACAGCGTTTACGAACCCATTACACGGTGGCCTCCGTCGTAACAGGGTGCGTACACGGGGAAGCTGATACCCCCACTTGTAACCATCCAGAGCAGGAGAGGTGCTTTTCTCATTCGCTGGACATGCACGCCACGCGCCCTTCCCCCACCCGGCGGCGACCAGTTCGTTCTCGGGTTGAAAAGGCTGTCTGGCGCCATGCCAACATCTAAGACCTCACCGTCAACGGAGAAAACCGATGATGCATCTGATATCGTCGGACGTAACGACCTTATTTTCGGCGTCGCGAGCAAGTGTAAGAGCACTGGAGAGGTTGACGGTCGGCATCGCGGCCTGATTGTGGCGATCCCGGGCCGCCGTCGTTCTCAGGTCGATGTTCTGGTGCGTCCTGGAAGGCCTGATCTACGTTTGATACGGGAATATATAGGTCTTTACGCCTCGGGCATCCATCGGATGCCTGCGCCTGCGGATCAATCAAGTTCGCGCGACATCCGCACACGGAGGGGTGCACACCCGCTCACACGCGCTTCTGCGACATCGCCATCCTCGACCGGTCCTACGCCGTCCGGCGTGCCCGTGTAGATAAGGTCTCCGGGTTCGAGCGTAAAGATCGTCGATGTATAATGGACCAGGTACGCGACTGAAAAGATCATGTCCGCAGTCCGGCCATTCTGCCGCGTCTCCTCATTCACAGTTACCGAAACCTCCATCTGCTGCGGGTCGCCAACCTGGTCGGCCGGCGTCAGGGGACCGAGCGGTGCGAAGGTGTCGAAGCCCTTCGCAACGGACCACGGATGCCGATTGGCCTTCGCCTTGCTCTGGATATCGCGGGCGGTCATGTCAAGGCCCGCGGCATAGGCGCTTACGTGATGGAGGGCTTCGTCTTCCGGTATATTGCGACCTCCCTTCCCGATCACCGCGACGAGTTCGACTTCGTGATGCACGTCCTTCGACTGTTTCGGAAGCACCACCACCCCGCCAGACCGAACGATCGCCGTGGAAGGTTTCAGAAACACCATCGGCTCGCCCGGAACGTCGCTCTGCATCTCGGCCGCGTGCTTGGCGTAATTCCGACCAATGCACAGGATTTTGCCGACGGGGAGCGTTTCTTTTGAACCGGGAAGGGTGATCTTCATAGGAAACGGATGTGGTAGAAAAGGGGGACAGAAACTTGAGGGACGAGCCTGCGTGTTCTACGACTCGAACAGACACCATTGCTCACTCTCGCGTCGGTAACCAACCCGGCGCTCCAAAGCAGAGCCGCCCATGTACGCTATTGTTGACATCAAAGATAAGCAATTCAAGGTTCGTGAAAATGAGACGGCGTACGTGCCGTTCCATAGCGAACTGGACGCCGGAGACGAAGTCGTTTTCGACCGGGTCCTCCTCGTATCTGATGGGGCCGGAGACGTCTCCATCGGGACGCCCACGGTCGGCGGCGCCGCCGTTCATGCAACCGTCGTGGATCAGGTCAAAGGCGACAAGGTCATCGTCTTCAAAAAGAAACGACGTAAGCGCTATCGCGTTAAGCGTGGGCACCGGCAGCAGTACACGCAGATTCGCATCGATGCCCTGACGTCGGGCGACGGTGCCCCCGCGGAAACCGCTGACGACGCAGACGACGCCGAAGCGTAGACCTACTGCCCCACTCGCATCACCCGAAACTGAAACTGCAGGTTTGTTATGGCACACAAGAAAGGCATGGGGTCGACCAAGAACGGTCGCGACTCCAACCCGAAATATCTCGGCGTAAAAGCGTATGGTGGAGAGTTCGTATCCGCTGGCAGCATCATCGTGCGCCAGCGCGGGACGAAGTTTCACCCCGGCCAGAACGTGGGCAAAGGCGGCGACGACACGCTCTTCGCCAAGGAGACGGG
>NZ_DAXETW010000126.1:0-13029 GCF_051155795.1 Longibacter sp. | reverse complement strand
GAGCCGGAGGATCTGGACCTGATTCTCGTTGCCTCCTCCTCACCGGATTATCTTACGCCCCCCGTTTCGAGTCAGGTTCAGCACGGACTCGGTGCGCCGGGTGTCGGTGCAATGCAGATCACCGTCGGATGCACCGGTTGGGTGTACGCGCTTGTGACGGCGGAGCAGTTCATCAAAACCGGGGCGTACGAAAACATCCTCGTGGTCGGGACGGAACTGATCAGTCGCTGGCTGAGCTGGGAGAACCGGGGCACGGCCGTTCTTTTCGGCGACGGGTCCGGTGCAGTGGTAGTACAGGCGTCCGAGGAGCCCGCCGGCATATTGGGGCACGTACTCGGATCGGATGGAAGCGGGGCCGAAGACATCATCGTTCCGGCTGGCGGCGTCGCGTACCCACTCACGCACGAGCGACTGGATGCGAACGAGTACAACGTGAAGATGAATGGCCGCGAGGTCTTTCGCTTCGCCACGAGGATCATGGGGGCCGCGCTGGACGAAGCCCTGAGCCGTGCCGATCGGACGGTGGACGACATTGACCTCTTCGTTCCGCACCAAGCCAATGCGCGCATCATCGAGTACGCAGCCAACGAGGCGGGGCTTCCGCACGAGAAGGTGGTCGTAAACGTCGATCGCTACGGCAATACCTCGGCCGCCAGCGTTCCTCTCGCCCTTGCCGAGGCGCTGGATGAGGGGCGAGCCCGGCCGGGGGACACCATCGCGTTTGTGGCTTTCGGGGCGGGACTCACCTGGGCTTCTGCTATTTTCCAGCTATCCACGACCATGCCGGCACTGGCATCCGTGACGGCCGGGCCGGAGCGTAAAACCGCGCTGACCGAAGCCAGGGTCTGATCCCTTCGTCGCTTATCGTTTACCATGTGATCCGTGCCCGGGACACGCATGGATCGTATTTGCTGCATCGGTAGGGGCGCTCGGTGCAATACGGGTCGGGCGTTATCGCGAAGCCGATGGGTCGTACTCTATCTCCCTGTCATCACGACGATGGCAGGGATGAATTTTTTCCGACGGTCAATCTGTCATTCGTCCCGTCGAAATCTGGAAAACCCGATTTGTGAAGGGTGCGCGAAGAAAGTAAGGGGCGCCTTTGGCTCGTTTCGGATAAAGCGGGCGAATAAGCGCCTCTGAATGCCACAGATCCGGTTTTGATGTCCACCCTTGCTCCCGGGCATGGATGAAGCCTACCACCGAGGGACGGAAAACCCTTTGATGTTGTATTAAGGGTCTGTTACGTTGAATTACGTGTTGAGCATATCTCGGCCGGGAACCCTATCCGCATTCCGTTGCACGGTACGCGGAAATGTTACGGCTGAGGATGTAGCGACCTCCAGAACCGATGTGTACGCACCCGACTGGGTATCGGATGACGATGTCCGGCGTAACGGGTGTCGGTTTTTGGTCGTCGTTACGGTGGCTCCGACACTCCGGCGATATCTCCACAGGACCGAAGCGCGTGATTTCATCACCGATGGTTTTCCAGGTGCGATTCGCTCGTTGTTCTGCCGGTTCCGCCGGCACGTCCTCTCGACGACGTCTCTGTCGAGGGGAAGTGCAGCAGATGGTCGTCTGCCGCTGCCCTTAGGTGGCGGTTGCGTCTGCGATCCTGCTGTCGTCCCCCTGCTATCGACCGTTTCGACGGTGCATTATTTATCGCGATGAGCTCACACGGTCGCGGTTACTGAGTGTCGATAGCCTTGTGTTGTGTGCTGCATGTCGTACGCGGCGCATTCTCCGAATCCCGATCCCCGAAGGGGGCGCATTTGTCTGTGGATCCGGGATTCACTCGTTCCAACTCCTCGTTTAGTGAGACTTCCCACATTATGTTACGAAAGCTACTTACCGCAGCCCTTGTGCTGTTGTTGGTGGCGCCGGGATGGTCGCTGGCTCAAGATACCGGCACCATTGAAGGCGTTGTCACCGACAGTACCAACGGCGGGTCCATTCCCGGGGCAAACGTCGTTGTTCAAGGCATTAGCGTAGGGGCCGCGACCGATGCGTCCGGCTCGTACGAAATCGCGTCGGTTCCCGCCGGCGATTACACCGTGACGGCGTCGTTCGTCGGTTTTCTGGAGAAATCCCAGGAGGTGACCGTCGACGCCGGTGAAACGGTGACGCTCGACTTCGCGCTTGCTCCGCAGACCGTGGAGATGGGCGACGTGGTCGTGACGGCCCTTGGTGTCGAGCGGAGTGCCCGCTCGGTGTCTTCATCCGTTCAGCAGGTGGAGGGCGATGAGCTCGCCCAGGTGGAGAACGACAACTTCATCAACTCCCTGCAGGGACGGGTCGCCGGTGCGTCGATCAAGTCGTCGAGTACGATGGGCGGTTCAAGCAATATTGTCCTCCGCGGCATCAGCTCGCTGACGGGCAATAACCAGCCCCTCATCGTGATCGACGGGATTCCGATCGACAACTCCACGACCTCGACCAGCAACGGTCAGAGCGAGGGTAGCGGTGGATTCGACTACGGTAACGCCGCCTCGATCGTTAATCCGAACAACGTCAAGTCGGTCTCCATCCTGAAGGGACCCTCCGCTGCGGCGCTTTACGGTTCGCGTGGATCGAACGGCGTGATCCAGATTACCACCAAAGACGGTGAAGGCCGCGAAGGCATCGGCGTCTCCTTCAGCTCGGGCGTTCAGTTCTCGAACGCCTACGAGTTCATGGACTACCAGAACCAGTACGGCGGCGGTGCTCCGAGCAGCGCGTTCCGTACGCTCGACGGCGACTTCAGCCTCTCCGAGCAGGTGAACGGTCAGGACGACCAGCTGGTAGCTGACTACGCTACCGATGAGTCCTGGGGACCCCGGATGGACGGCCGTGAGGTACGTCAGTGGTACAGCTGGGACGACGTGAATGGCCTTCTGGGTCAGACCACGCCCTGGCAGGCCCACCCGGATAACATCGAGAGCTTCCTGCAGACGGGAACCCGCTACTCGACGGACCTCTCCATGGCGCAGGGTGCGGAAACGTACAACTACCGCGTCAACCTGAGCAACATCAACATGGAAGGGGTGATGCCATACAGCCAGATGGATCGTTATCAGTTTGGCTTCAACGGCTCGGTTGACCTCAGCGACAAGCTGACCGCGACGGCCGTGGCGCGTTACACCTATGATGAGGCGCGCGGACGGTCTGGTACCGGATACGGGTTCGCGGAGAACGCCTTTGCGCAGTTCAATACGTTCGGTCAACGCCAGCTCGACCTTGGCGAAGACAGCTACATGCGCGATTATGCCCGGCCCGGTCGGATCCAGCGTGGCTGGAACTTCGCGGGCATCGAGGGCGCCCAAACGGGCACGTTCCAGTACACGGACAACCCGTACGTCGGCCGCTATGAGAACTACCAGTCCGACGACAGCCAGCGTCTCTTCGGGAAGGTGCAGATCAACTACGACTTCCAGGAGGACCTCGGTGCCAGCTTCCTCGTGACGACGGACCATCGTACGGAGCGTCGTCAGGAGCGTGTGGCGAAGATTTCGTCTGAGGAATCCGACTTTACGGAAGACATCCTGGAGGTTCAGGAGGTCAACTCGGAGCTGAAGGTTGATTACGCGACCGACCTCACGGAGTCGATCGACTTCGACGGGTTCGCTGCTTCACGCGTCCGCTGGGAAACGTTCGAGCGCAACTTCGGCTCGACCGCCGGCGGCCTTGCCTCTGCGCAGGTATACACCCTCGAAAACTCGATCGGTCGTCCGAGCGTGGTGGATCGCTTCGAGCAGAACGCGGTCTACTCGGTATACGGCTCAGCCAACCTCGGGTACAATGACCTTGTCTACCTGACGGGTACGATCCGTAATGACTGGTCGTCCACGCTACCGGAGGATAACAATTCCTATCTCTACCCGTCGATCTCGACGTCGTTTGTCTTCTCAGGCCTTGAGGTCTTCGAAGATCAGGACATCCTGTCGTTCGGTAAGGTGCGTGCCAGCCTGGCCCGCGTCGGTAACGACACGGACCCGTACCGCCTCTCCACGATCTACCCGGGAGAGCCGCCGCTGGCTGGACAACCGCTCCTGCGCTTGCTGCGCGACCTTAACAACTCAGAGCTCGAGCCGGAAATTACGACCGGTGTCGAACTCGGAACGGAGCTGGAGTTCTTCCAGAACCGCGCCAGCCTGGACGTGACGTACTACCGCGACGTGACGGAGAATCAGATTCTCCCGCTCACCGTGTCGCCGGCGTCCGGTTACGAGTCGGCCCTCGTCAACGCGGGTTCCATCCTGAACAAGGGATGGGAGGTTCAGCTTGGCGGTACTCCGGTTCTCACGGAGGACTTCCAGTGGGACCTGTCCGTCAACTGGTCCAAGAACGAAGGTGAGATTCAGGAGCTGCGTGAGGGAACCGATACATACGTGATTGGCGACGGCGCCTTCGGGCCCGACGTGGTCGCGCAGGTCGGTCAGCAGTACGGAGCCATCTACGGCACGGCGCTCGTCCGTAACGACGCAGGGGAGATCGTGTACACCGGCTCCGGCGTTCCTCGCGCCACGCAGAATAATCAGGTCATCGGAAACTACCAGCCTGACTGGACCGGTGGCGTGAGCACGCGCCTCTCGTACAAGGGACTCTCGCTCAGCGCCCTCTTCGAAGGGCAGAAGGGTGGAGACATCTGGTCCCTCTCCAACACGTTCGGCGTCTACAGCGGTCTCCTCGAGGAGACGGTTTCCGGCGCGCAGCGTGAGACGGGGGTCATCCCGGATGGTGTCGTGCAAAACGAAGACGGCTCCTACACGGACTTCGGCGAAGCCGTGGGTCCGATCAGTAGTGCTGCCTTCTGGAAGAATAACTTCTTCGGGCCGCGCTCGGAGATCTTCCTCTACGACGCGACTTACATCAAGCTTCAGGAGGTGGTGATCAGCTATACGCTGCCCCAGAAGTGGTTCGCGAACACCCCGGTGGAGCGTCTGAACGTTTCCGCGACGGGTCGCAACCTGGCGATTCTCTACAAGAAAGCGCCCAACATCGACCCCTCGCTGACGCTCTCCGCGGGGAACTTCCAGGGCTATGAGGCCGGACAGATTCCGCCTCAGCGCCAGATTGGCTTCCGCGTCAACCTCCAGTTCTAGTGACTGGCCCCGTCGTCCACGCCCCGGTCCGCGCGACGCGGGCCGGGCGAGGATGGCACGCGCAGCCCTGCACTGTTACGCACCATTCCACGTACGAACCTTTGATATGAGACGCTACTTCTCCTCATTCGGGATCCTCGCGGGGGCGCTCGGTCTGCTGATGTTAGTCAGTGGATGCGACCTGGCGAAGATGAACGATAACCCGAACGCAACAGCCACCGCTGACCTTGATGCCCTGCTCGCCAACGCGCACAGGGATATCTCAAGCAACTTCTACGATGATGAATACATGATGCGCGGGTCGAATCTGCTCGCGCAGTACACTACGCAGAACTTTTACCCCTCGGAAAGCACGTACTCGGCATTTCCGAGACCGTGGGGCACGCCGGTTACCTCGGGCGCAGGGATTCGTGAGAGCGGTCCGTACGTCTCACTCGGTGATTTGGAGCGCATCCGGGAGATCGCTGTGAACCCGGACAACTTCAACGTTACACTGTCGGGCGCGCAGGAGCAAGGCCTCGCGAATTATGAGGCCGTCGCGCAGATCACGAAGACGTTCGTCTTCCATCGCCTGACCGACTTCTACGGCGATATCCCGTACGCCGACGCGCTGAAAGGCTCGGAAAGCTTCTCCCCGGCGTACACGCCGCAGTCGGAGATCTACCCGGCCATGATCGATACGCTCGACGCCGCGCTCGGCAAAATTGACACCGACGCACCGGGACCGGAAGGCGACTTCATCTATCAGGGCGAGATGGCGGACTGGATTAAGTTTGCCAACTCCCTGAAGCTGCGTATCGCGATGCGGATGTACGACGCCAACCAGTCGAAGGCCGAGTCTGTGCTGACCGACGCCAGCGTCTACGCCGATGCGATGCAGAGCAATGACGATAATGCGTTCTTTCGCTTCCAGAACAGCGCCGAGCACCGCTCCGACATCTACGAGAACCGCTTCGTAGCCGGCCGTGATGACTTCGATGCGGCCGACCGGTTCGTGAATGCCATGATGCAGTACGGCACCAACGACCCGCGGATGGCGACCTACTTCACCGAAACGAACGACGGTACGTACCGCGGATTCCCGTTCGGCCTCCAGCAGGCTGACGCGCAATCGTTGTACAGCTCGTTCCCCTCGGCGTACTTCTCCCGCCCGGGCGAGCGTCTCGTGAAAGCGGACGCAATGGCCATGTGGATGAACTACGACGAAGTGCTGTTCATTCGCGCCGAAGCGGCTGAGAAAGGACTCATCTCCGGCGATCCGGTGAACCTGCTCGAAGACGCCATGCGCGCCTCGATGCGCTGGTGGGACGTAGACGATCAGTCGTCCAAGGCGGATGATTATGTCAATGCCGTCCGCAGCGACGCGGGCAGCGATTACTACCAGGCGCTCGGAGAGCAGAAGTGGATTGCTCTCTACTTCCAGGGCCTCCAGGGATGGAGCGAATGGCGTCGTCTGGACTTCGAAGGCTGGATCACGCCGCCGACCGGCGGAAACCAGGGCGCGTACGCTCAGGCTGGCGAAACGGGTGTACCGCTTCGCTACGACTACCCGCAATCGGAGCTTTCGGTGAACCAGGGCAACGTCGCCGCCGCGGCGCAGAACCAGTTCGGCGGACAGGACGCTTCGGAGGCGCTGACGCTTGAGACGCCACTCCAGCGAGTATGGTGGGACGTGAATGCCCCGCCCTCGGATGCGATCGCCCAGTAACGGGCGCGCACCGTGCATTCCCTCCCACAGCAGCGCCTCCGGGCGCTGCATCACACTTGCTTTGCAACAACACGAGTACCTATGAAAACCCTATTTCGAACCCCTCTGTTCATGATCCTGGCCCTCGCCCTCGTGGCGGTGGGTTGCGATCAGAGCGAACAGAATGTGGGCTTTACACCTGGAGATGAGTACCGCGTCCGGATCGCAACATCCGCCGGGGGCGACGCATCGCCCGACTCTGTGTCGGTGCCCGACACGGTTGCGTACTACGTTGAGGGCTACACCATTGAGAAAGACTACACGTGGACGGTGAACGGCGAATCTCTGCCCACCGCACAGTCCACGCCCGCGCCGGATAACACCTTCCTCTGGGAAGACCGCGGCGGTGAGTTCATTACCGTCGTGTACGGCCCGGATGATCAGATCTCCAACGCTGCGCTCAGCGGTTCGGAGATGAACTCGATCGTCGTCGATGCGGGATCAGATGACATCGATGCCGACACCACGTCGACCAAGGCGTCGGTGGGAGCCACGATGGGTGGTCAGGTCTTCCGCTTCGGCGTCTTCGCGACGCTCGCGGGCTTTGCTGACGCCACGGGCGTGGCCGACGTGCTGGTTGATGAGGGCGTCTCTGCGACGCTCTTCGCGCCGGATAATGCGGCCTTCGATGCCCTGGAAACGGCTCCGACGAATGCTGTGGACTCGGACGAACCTGCTGATTCCGGCATGCTCGCGGATTTCCTGAAGTACCACGCCGTCGGGGCGCGCGCCGAGGCAGGCGACCTGTCCTCGCAGTCGTATGAAACGTTGCTCGCCGGCGAAGCAGCCGGTTCGCAAGCCTCGATTGCCGTGGACGCGAGCGGCCCGGTGACGCTGAACGGCGATGTGACCGTGACGCAAACGGACATCCCTGCCACGAACGGCATCGTCCACAAGATCGACAACGTGCTGCTTCCGCCCGTCTCCTCGGCGGACTTCACGGACAAGGCCGCGACGCCCGGTGGAGCAGACGACACCGTTAGCGTGGAAGGCGTCTACCTTCCAGAGGGCGGCTTCGTGGTGCTCCACGATAGCACAGACCTTGCGGACCAGGGAGCAATTCCGAGCATCGTCGGCGTGTCCTCGTACCTCGAGGCCGGCATTCATACCGATGTATCGGTCGTGGTTGATGGTGGCGTAGGCAGTGCGGCCGCGCTTGGCGCAATGACCCACCAGGACACCGACGATGATGAGATGTACGACTTCGAGACATCCGTGGGTCTCGATGACGGACCGTACCTCAAGAACGGAAGAGCGGTCATCGACTATGCGGAGATCGAACCGCCGTCGAACTAATGTCTGACATGATCGCTGGTGGCTCCCGCAGTCACCGACGATCAACCGTTGGATTTATCCAAAAGGCCGATCGTCCCCTGGGGCGGTCGGCCTTTTGTTGTCGGTGCTCTTGTTTATTTTAGGGCAGCATCATTGAAGCCGTCTGAATGCATGCGTCTTAGTGAACGCCGCCAGAGAGTCGCTATAGGTCGTCGCACGGAAGTCTGCGACATCTTGCGACTCGCCCCGTCGCCTTCGAAGCTGCTACCACGGTAGCGTCTATTTTAGACATAACGAAAGCCGCCCCACACATGCAGTGCAGGGGCGGCTTACCTGTGATACTGTTGCGCAGATATCTGGTCTTGCGGATCCGCTGACGCTGCGAGCTAGATGCAAACCGTTGCTATGCAGACTCAGTCGCTTCCCCGGAACCGTCAGCGGTCGAAGAACCTGAAGGAGAGTCCGTGGCGGCGCTGTCACCGTCGGATGATGCGTCCGTCGCTGAGCCGTTGCTTTCCTCGCGTCCGTTCGCCTCGGTGGTGTCTACCTGTTTGCCGGTGTCGCCCTTGCCATAGTCGGTGATGTAAAAGCCATCGCCTTTGAAGATCAGGCCGGCGCTACCCGCGATGATCCGTTCGACCGGTTGCCCCGTCTCCGGGCATTCCTCGAGCGGGTCCTCCGTAATTCGCTGCTTGATCTCGAACTTGGTGCCGTCCTCGCGGCGGTAGACGTATGTGGGCATGGGAAGGGGGAGAAGTGGATAAAACGTTCGGTATCGTGGGTAAGCGCAGTCTAAACGCCCGCGTCTTCACGCATCATAATCAAACGATGTTCCAGATTAGACGACAACGAACGATCTGTCGTCCTGGCAGCCCGGAGGCGACACGGGTCGAGGCGAAGCCTTTGCCGACCGTTTACGTCGGACGAAAAGGCAGCAGGCGATGGTCGTCCCTAGCCCTTATTCGCGAGCTGGCCGCACGCGGCGTCGATGTCCTGACCACGGCTCCGGCGGACGGTCACCGTGACGCCTTCGTCGATCAGCACTTGAATAAAGTCGTCAAGGCGATCCTCCGGTGTGCGGTCGAAGCCGAGGCCGTCGACCGGATTGTACATGATGAGGTTTACTTTGCTCGGCACCCAGCGCGTGATCTCGGCGAGGTCGTGTGCGTCCTTCTTACTGTCGTTCACCCCGTCGAACATGCAGTATTCGTATGTGATGGGCCGCCCAGTATTGGCAGCGTAGTACTGGATGGCCTCCTTGAGTGCCGGCAGACTCGTCTTTTCAGCCTCGTTGATCGGCATGATCGAGCTCCGTTTCTCGTTTGTCGGAGCGTGCAGCGAGACGGCGAGATGGAAGCGTCGTTCGTCGTCGGCGATGTCTTTGATGCGGCGTGCGAGGCCGACGGTGGAGACGGTGATGCGACGGGGAGAGAGATCAAGCCCCTTTTCATGCGTTAGAATATCGATGCTTGTCATAACGCCGTCGTAGTTAAGCAGGGGCTCGCCCATGCCCATGTATACGACGTTTGAAATGGGCTTGTCGAAATGCTCGCGCGCGGCGTCGTCCATTAGTAGAACCTGATCCACAATCGCCCCGGCCGGGATGTTTTCCTGAAACCCCATCTGGCCCGTCGCGCAGAACGTGCAGCCCATGGCACACCCGACCTGACTGGACACGCAGACCGTGAGACGCCGTGCGTTGCCGCGTTCATCGATGTCCGGAATCAGGACCGTTTCGGCGCGGTGGCCGGACGGGAGGCGAAAGAGCGCCTTCATCGTGCCGTCGCCGCCCTGTTGCATCGTCTCCACGTCGAAGCTGTGGATTGTGGCGTGTTCGTCCAGCGCGGCCCGGAAGTCCTTTGGCAGGCTGGTCATCTCGTCGAAGCTTGCCGCGCCCTTTCCGTACATCCAGTGAAATAGCTGGCGGCCGCGGTATGCTGGCTGGCCGATCCCGGTGGCGAAGCGCTCAAGATCCGCTGCCCCCATCGACTTCAGGTTGACGCGACCGTCCTCGGTCTTGCTTCGTGCCGATATGGTTTCGAGGTCGATCATGGGTTTCGCTTTGCTTGGACGTGATTCCATCGTGGTGCGGCGGACGCGTCGGATACCTTACCTTGCGGCACATGTAGGCGTACGTGCTTGCCCGTTGATTCGTTTTCATACGGACATGTAAGGGGGGAGACGAATCGCGTGTGCGCAGCCCGCGCCGGGCGACGTCAGCTGGAGAAGAAGGGTCGGCGTACCGTCCACACGGCGAGTCCGATCATCACGATGGCAAAGCCCAGGCTTACCGCGACACAGATCGTCGGGGATGCGAGGACGCCTGGTGCGTCCGCGAGGCCGTACATCCCGTGCCGAATCCCGCTCACCGCGTACGAGACCGGGTTGACCCAGACCAGCCACTGCAGGACGGACGCGGCGCCTTCCGGCGGAAACATGGCGCCGGAAAGAAACCAGAGCGGCAGGAGGAAGAGATTCATCACCGCATGGAATCCGCGGGTGGTATCCATGCGCCATGCGATCGTGAAGCCCAGTGCAGTGAACGACAGGCCCGTCAGAATGCAGATCGCGAGGATGAGCAGGATGCCGGGGAGGCTCGGGTAGATATCGATCAGGGGAAGGGCCAGGAGGATCAGGAGTGCCTGTAGCGTGGCGAGAAGCGTTCCCCCGAGCGCGTTTCCGAAGACGAGAGCCGTCCGCGGTGTGGGGGCGACCATTACAGCCTGCAAAAAGCCCGATACGCGTTCCTCGACAATCGAGATCGTCGAGAAGATGGCGGTGAAGAGGAGCACCAGGGCGATCACCCCCGGAAACAGAAATTCCACGTAGTCGACGCCCCCGGCCGTCGTGCCCGGCATCTGGAACGTATCCTGAAAGCCGAGGCCGAGGAGAAGCCAGAACGCCAGGGGCTGGGTAAAGGCGCCCAGGAGGCGACTGCGATCACGGACGAACTTCAGCACTTCACGACCGGTCAGGGCCGCAACGGTGGTGAGAGCCTGCATGTGGCGACGAGGAGTCGGGGATGGGGCTAACGCAGAAGGGGAGGGTCAGGAGCGCAAGATGCCCTGAGGCACGTCATCGGGTTGCTTTCCGGCGCGCACCACGAACACATCCTCGAGGGTAGGCTGCCGGACGGTCGCACTCTGAATTTGATCGCCGAACGCGTCGTACAGTGATGTCAGAAGGCGCGGCGCATCATCATGCGCGATCTGGAGGGACTCGCCGACGATCTCCGCCCGCACGCCGAACTGTGTCTCGATGTTATCGCGTAGCGAGTCGGGGCTACCGGCTTCGATCCATAGCATCTCGCTACCGAGTTCGGCCTTGAGCGTGTCGGGGCTACCGTCGGCGACCAGGCGGCCGTCGGAGAGGATGGCGACACGGTCGCACCGCTCTGCTTCCTCCATCAAGTGGGTTGCGACCAGAAAGGTCGTTCCTTCGTTCTTGCGCAGGCGGTCGATCGCGTTCCAGAACGTACGTCGCGCCATCGGGTCGAGCCCGGTCGTCGGTTCGTCGAGAAGGAGCAGGTCGGGGCGGTGAAGGAGTCCACGGGCCAGGTCGACGCGTCGCTGCAGGCCCCCGGAGAGCGTGTCGACCCGGTCGCCAGACCGGTCGGCCACGTCAAACAGGCGTAGTAAATGGTCGATGCGCTCCCGGAGGGCTGCGCCACGGAGTCCGTAGAGCGCGCCCTGAAAGCGCAGGTTCTCGCGGACCGACAGATTTTCGTCCAGTGCGTAGTCCTGGAAGACGGAGCCCAGGCGGGCGCGAACCTCATCTGGCGCGTCGACGGTCGATAATCCGAAGACGCTCGCCTGTCCCTCTGAAGGGGGCATCAGCGTCGAGAGGATGCGGAAGAGCGTCGTCTTGCCACTTCCGTTTGGGCCGAGCAGGCCGTAGAGCGCGCCGTCGTCGATGCGAAGTGATACGTCCCGGAGTGCCTCGTGCGATCCGTACCGGTGGCTCAATCCCTGAATGTCGACGGCGGCGGGCATGGAGCAGTGGGTTTAGCGTGAAAAGGGCGAGCGACCGGGTGGAGCGGTAGGGCGGAATGAATGATCGGACCGCAGCCGTGGTGGCCGCATAGGGCCCGCGCACGGGCGTCCGGTGGTGACCAGCGAGCGGCGTGCCGGTGACCGCGGTGGGTGACGTGCCGGACCCGTTGCTGAATGGGTCAGACGAAGAGCCAGTCTGCGCCGAGGGCCAGAACGAGCACGGGCACGTACACAATGGATGCCTTCAGGACGCGCCGCGCCGCCTGTCCGGTGCGTGTGCGGGCAAACGCGATGGTGGTCCAGAGGAACCAGAGCCCGAGCGGGGCGACGGCGGCGAGGTAAAGCCATCCGGCCGTGCTGTAGAGGAACGGGGTGACGCTTGCCAGGCAAAGAAGCACCGTGAAGCCGATCATCTGGACGGCCGTGGACGTGCCCCCCGGCTCAAGGACCGGCAACATAGCGTAATTCCCACGGGCATAATCTTTACGGTACATCCAGGCGAGCGACAGGAAATGCGGCATTTGCCAGAAGGCGAGGATCGCGAACACGGCCCATCCTCCGGCACCGAGGTGACCGGTCGCCGCCGTGTACCCGCCAAGTGCCGGAAGCGCACCTGGAATCGTGCCGATGATTGTATTCCACTTCGTTGTGCGCTTCAGCGGTGTGTACACGTACACGTAGAGGACAGCCGTCAGCATCGCGAGGACGGCCGTTAGCGGGTTCACGAGCGGGCAGATGATGGCGATACCCAGGCAGACCATCGTAATACCAATGGGCCGGGCGGACGACGCGGCAATCCGGCCGGACGGGATCGGGCGGTCGGCGGTCCGCTTCATCTGTGCATCGAATCGCTCTTCGATCACGTGATTCAACATGCCGACGCCCCCCGCGCAGAGGGCGGTGCCGATCAGCGTGGCCATGAGCACGACGC
>NZ_DAXETW010000125.1:0-4122 GCF_051155795.1 Longibacter sp. | reverse complement strand
GTTCGCCGCCTCAATCCGCCGAAGTACGGGGAGATGCTGGACTACTTAGAACTAAATGCTGCACCATCCAGCGGGGACTCGTAACCCGATCGTCCTCGCGTTCCGCAATCCTTTTGATTCCGTACGACCAATCCCCATGCGAACGCTCATTGCCCTCTTTCTTCTCGCCGCTCCCCTCAGCGCCCCTGCCCAACCGGTAGACGCGGACGACGCGCGCGTTCTGATCGTCGTCACCAGCCACGACCAGATGGGCGACACCGGTAACCCCACCGGTGCTTATTTCTCCGAAATCACGCACCCGTACGCCGTTTTCACGGAGCACGGCTACACGGTGGACATCGTGAGCCCCGAGGGCGGTCGCACACCGCTCATAGCCGCCGGGACGCGGGATTCTGTGACGGCGCGCCTCCTCTACGACGCTAATTTCATGAACAAACTCGACGACGCGAAGACGCCCGACGAGGTGAATCCCACCGACTACGCCGCCATCTACTACGCCGGGGGCCACGGTGCGATGTGGGACCTGCCCGACGCGACCCAGATTAATCAGATGACTGCGACGATCTTTGAACACGAGGGCGTCGTGGGTGGGGTGTGTCACGGCCCGGCAGGGCTGGTCAATGTAAAGCTATCGGATGGATCGTACCTCGTGGCCGGGCGGACGGTCTCCGCCTTCACGAACGAAGAGGAAGAAGCGGCCGGCGCCACCGACATCATGCCGTTCCTGCTGGAGACGCGCCTGCGGGAACGGGGCGCCACCTTTGCCGAGGGGCCGAAGTGGGAGGCACACGTGGCCGAGAGCGGGCGCCTCATCACCGGACAAAACCCGGCCTCCGCCGAAGGGGTGGCCGAGGCGATGGTGGAGGCGCTCGGCGCGCGGGGGTTGTAGGTTGCCCCGTGGAACAGTGCGTAACGATTCGAAGGAGAACGACGTGTTTTCTGTAGCGCTCATGCCTCCATTGATGGGGGCTCGCGTCCGGACTGCGTCGATTTTACAAAACATCGTCTCGAAGATGCCGGACATTGTTGGTGTCCGGTAACGCTCTATGAGGCACTGAGCAGTTGTGTCCTCTTTCATCGCCACCCCGATTTGACATGCCGCTCCGCCAGTCGTCTTTGCGTGTCCATTCCTCGTATCGAGGGTTCCTCTCCGACCTGAACATACTTCTCCGTGACGCCGGTATTTCTCCGGTGGCCGGACCGTCCGCGGACAGCACGCCGAGCGGGGAGTATGTCGTCGGGCAGGTCCAGGCGTTCGTTGAGGAGCACCTGGCCGCGGACCTGACGGTGGAGCATCTGGCAGACGTGGCCGACGTGAGCCCGTCGTCACTTGCGCGCCGCTTCGGAGCCGAGACCGACACAACGCCCTGGCGCTACGTTATGGAGCGACGCATTGAGGCGGCCAAGCGCCTGCTGGCGATGAACGACCGCTCGCTTGCGGAAATCGCGTTCGACACCGGGTTCTACGACCAGGCGCATCTCACCCGCACGTTCCGGCGCTTCGAAGGCGTGACGCCCGGGACGTATCGGGACGAGGCAGAGGAGTGATGTCAGCACGTAGGACAATTCTCTTTTCCCCTCTCACATCCCACCAAATCATGCCGACCTACGACTACACCGATCGCGTCGTCCTCGTCACCGGCGGCACCTCCGGCATCGGCCGGGCCACCGCCACGGCATTTGCTGAACAGGGCGCGTCGGTCGTCATCGCCGCCCGGGACGCCGAGCGCGGCGACTCGGTCGTACAGTCCATCGAGGGGAAGGCGACCTTCGTTCAAACCGACGTCGGCGACCCCGAGCAGGTGGCACGCCTCGTGGACGAGGCGGTGGCGACGCACGGGCGGCTGGATGTCGCCGTCAACAACGCCGCCGGGCGGACGGGGGCGGGCAAGCCGACGCACGCGTTCGATCTGGACGAGTTTGACGCGACGGTGGACGTGGCGCTGCGAGGCGTCTGGGTAGGGATGAAGCACCAGATTCAGCAGATGCTTGATCAGAACGATCCCGGCGGGGCCATCGTCAACGTGTCCAGCGTCAATGGGCTGGGCGGGGCGCCCGGCGGATCGATCTACTCGGCCTGCAAAGCCGGGGTCCTCGCTCTCACCAAATCGGCGGCGCAGGAGTACGCGGAGCAGGGGCTTCGCGTGAACGCCCTCGTGCCGGGGGCCGTCGATACGCCGATGCTTCGGTCCGTGATACAGCAGGCGGCCGAGGCACAGGGGGGCGACGTGGAGGCCGTTGAGGAGCAGTACGCCGGGCGCAGCGCCGCGGGGCGCATCGGGACGCCGGAGGAAGCGGCCGAGGCTGTACTCTGGCTCGCTTCCGACGCCGCCACCTACGTCCACGGACACTCGATGATCGTGGACGGCGGGACGACCTGCGCGGTCCGCTAACCGATCGAAGAGGAGTTGCGCGATCCATCACGCATCACGCCCCAAGAATCATCATGAGAATCCTCGCCATCGGCGCCACCGGCTTCATCGGGCCACCCCTCGTCCGCCGCCTCGTTAAGCACGGCCACGACGTCGTTGTTTTCCACCGCGGAGAAACCGATGCGGACCTGCCCGACATTGTACAGCACTTCCACGGCGACCGAAATGACCTGTCCGAACACCGGGATGCCTTCGAAGGCATCGCGCCCGATGTCGTCATCGACGTGGTGCCGTACACAGAGGCGCAGGCCGAGCAGGTAGTGGAGGTATTCGAGGGCATTGCCGACCGCCTCGTCGCCGTGAGCAGCAGCGACGTGTACCGAAACTACGACGGCTGGCGGGGCCTGGGCGATCACGACCCGGATCCCGTCCCGCTGGACGAGGAGGCGCCGCTCCGGGAGGACCTATATCCATATCGGGGATACGAAGGACTTGACTTCGAGTATGCCGAGGACTACGACAAAATTCTGGTGGAGCGGGTTTTGATGAACGCGGACGGCCTTGCCGGGACGGTTCTCCGCCTGCCCGCGGTCTACGGCCCGGGCAACACCCAGCACCGCCTGGCGCCCCACCTCCGCCGCATGGACGACGACCGCCCCGCGATCCTGATGGACGAGGGGCAGGCCGCCTGGCGGTGGACGCACGGGTACGTTGAGAACGTGGCGGCGGCCATCGCGACGGCCGCGACGGACCAGCAGGCGTCCGACCGCCTCTACAACGTCGGCGAGGCCGAGACGCCGACGGAAGCGGAGCGGGTACGGCACCTGGCACGCGTCGTGGGGTGGGGCGGGGACGTCGTTCCCGTTCCGTCGAGCGAACTCCTGAAGCACCTGCAGGCGCCGGGCGACTGGCGCTACGAGCTGGAAACCGACACGCGCCGCCTCCGCGACGAGCTCGGGTACGAGGCGCCCGTGGCAATGGACGAGGCGTTGCGCCGCACCGTGGAGTGGGAGCGCGCCCACCAATCGGACGCGCCGGCTCCCGACTACGAGGCCGAGGATGCTGTGCTGAATTCCCGTTCCTAAAGCGGAGATTGGACAATCAGGACCTGATCATTTCTTTCTCATCAGGTTCGGGAGTGCCCGCAGCGGCTTCTTAGAGGTGCGATTGGGCGGGGCAACACTCCGCCGCTCTTGTTTCTTCCCCCTTCGAACCGACGCGATGAAGCCACTGACGATTCTTCTCCTCAGTCTCCTCCTCACGACCGCAGCGCCGGCCGCTCCGCCCGACACCACGATGGCCGACCGCATGAACGCGGTGGTTCCCGAACTACTCGACCGCTTCCAGGTGCCCGGCGCCGCGGTGGCGGTCATCCGAGGCGGAGAGGTGGTGCACGCTCGTGGCTACGGCCTCGCCGACGCCGAAGCGCACGTCCCGATGGCCGACCAGGCCGTCCTCAACGTAGCGTCGGTGGTAAAGCCTGTCACGGCGTGGGGCGTGATGGCACTGGTAGAGGAGGGGCGCATCCAGCTCGACGCGCCGGTCAACCGGTACCTGAAGCGGATGCAAATCACCTCCGACGAGTATGACGTGGACGGCATTACGGTGCGTCGCCTGCTGAGCCACACCTCGGGCCTAGTTCGCGGCTCTCACCCAGGATACCTCCCAGGAAATGACGTGCCCGATCTCGTCGCGGCCCTGAAGGGCGACGCCTTGC
This sequence comes from Longibacter sp., assembly GCF_051155795.1. Lineage (NCBI taxonomy): Bacteria > Pseudomonadati > Rhodothermota > Rhodothermia > Rhodothermales > Salisaetaceae > Longibacter > Longibacter sp. Next base: position 33 of record NZ_DAXETW010000125.1, on the reverse strand, counting down.
CGCCTCCCGGCAGCGGCATGCTGCACAAGATCC